>NZ_CBCRZX010000018.1:0-46872 GCF_965137155.1 Stackebrandtia soli | reverse complement strand
GGCCGGGCCATCAGGCCCGGCCGGGAGGACGACGGGAGACAGGACGGGGAGGGTTCAGCCTCCGTAGACGGACGGCTTCAAAACGCCGACGAACGGAAGCTCGCGATACCGCTCCGCGTAGTCGAGCCCGTATCCGACGACGAACTCGTCCGGCACGTCGAAACCGACGTACTTGACGTCCAAACTCGACTCCAAGGCCTTCGGTTTACGCAACATCGACGCGACCTGCACCGACTTCGGCCCACGGCTCGGCAGGTACTTCAGCAACCACGACAGCGTCAGCCCGGAGTCGACGATGTCCTCCACCACGAGCACGTGTCGATCCCGGATGTCGGTGTCGAGGTCCTTCAGGACCCGCACCACACCCGACGACGTCGCACGCTGTCCGTACGACGACAAGGCCATGAATTCCATTTCGACTGGAATGTTGACGGCCCGCGCCAAGTCCGCCATGAACATGATCGCGCCCTTGAACAGCCCCACCATGAGCAGACCACCGACGTCCGCGTAGTCGGCGTCGATCCGCTTCGCGATTTCGGCGGTCTTCGAGGTGATGTCGTCGGCGGACAGAATGACCCGGTCGATATCGGGGGAGTACCAGGCTTCGCCTTGCTGATGCTCGGGTGAAGGAGTCATGCCTCCAAGCCTGCCAGCTATTGCGGCGTCTCGAACCGGCGCCCCGCCTGCATGGGGACACGTGACGTTCGTGACATGATGCTGAGATCAGGCTGAGAGTAAAGCCCACCACATTACCGGTGCGGGCGTCGGTACGGTGTACCTTCGAATGACACCAAATCCGGGGTGGCCTTTTCGTGGCCACTTCCTTGGTTCCACATCACGTCGAGTGCAGGAGGGGACGGGCGCCACGCACGCGCCCGCAACAGTATGGAGCGTACGCGTTTGTTCCGCAGGCCACTGGTCTGGATCATCCTCATCATCCTCGGCGCGGTCATCGTCGGCAGCCTGGTCACCGGCGGCAGCGAATACGCCGAAGCCGACACCTCCGTCGCTGACGAGCAGATTGCCAAAGGCAACGTCGAATCCGCCTTGATCAAGGATCGAGAGCAGATCGTCGAGCTGATCCTCAAGCAACCCATCGACGTCGACGACACCAAGACCGACCGGATTCAGGCGTACTACCCCGCCGACGCCGTGGGTGCCGTGTTCGACGACATCAAGGAACACAGCACCGACTACACGGTGGAGGTGACGCAGGAGAACATGCTCGTCGCGCTCCTGATCAACCTCCTGCCGATCGCCATCATCGTGATCCTGCTGGTGCTGTTCATGTCGCAGATGCAGGGCGGCGGGTCCCGCGTCCTCAACTTCGGCAAGTCCAAGGCGAAGCAGATCACCAAGGACACCCCCAAGACGACCTTCGAGGACGTCGCCGGTTCCGACGAGGCCATCGAGGAACTCAAGGAGATCAAGGACTTCCTCGAGAACCCCGCCAAGTACCAGGCACTCGGCGCGAAGATCCCGAAGGGCGTCCTGCTCTTCGGCCCGCCCGGTACCGGTAAGACACTTCTCGCGCGCGCCGTCGCGGGCGAAGCGGGCGTCCCGTTCTACTCGATCAGCGGTTCCGACTTCGTGGAGATGTTCGTCGGTGTCGGCGCCTCCCGTGTTCGCGACCTCTTCCAGCAGGCGAAGGAGAACGCCCCCGCGATCGTCTTCGTCGACGAGATCGACGCCGTCGGGCGTCACCGTGGCGCAGGTCTCGGTGGCGGTCACGACGAGCGCGAACAGACCCTCAACCAGCTTCTCGTCGAGATGGACGGCTTCGACAACAAGGGCGGCGTCATCCTGATCGCCGCGACGAACCGTCCCGACATCCTCGACCCGGCGCTGCTGCGCCCGGGCCGTTTCGACCGGCAGATCCCCGTCGACGCTCCCGACATGGAGGGTCGCAAGGCGATCCTGCAGGTCCACGCGAAGGGCAAGCCGTTCGAGCCGGACGTCGACCTGGAGACGATCGCGCGTCGCACGCCCGGTTTCTCGGGTGCCGACCTCGCCAACGTCATCAACGAGGCAGCGCTGCTCACCGCCCGCGCGGGCGACCGCGCGATCAGCGGTTGGGCGTTGGAGGAGTCGATCGACCGCGTCATCGCCGGCCCGGAACGCAAGACCCGGGTGATGAGCGACAAGGAGAAGAAGGTCACCGCCTACCACGAGGGCGGCCACGCGCTCGTGGCGTTGGCGTTGCCGCACGCCGCTCCGGTGCACAAGTTGACGATCATGCCGCGCGGTCGGTCCCTCGGGCACACGCTCGTCCTCCCGACGGAGGACAAGTACTCGCAGACGCGCTCGGAGATGATCGACACACTCGCGTACGCGCTCGGTGGCCGCGCCGCCGAGGAGCTCGTCTTCCACGACCCGGGCACGGGCGCGCAGGACGACATCCAGAAGGCGACGGCCCTGGCCCGCGCGATGGTCACCGAGTACGGCATGAGCGCCAAGCTCGGCGCCATCAAGTACGGCACGTCCAGTTCCGAACCGTTCCTCGGCCGCGACATGGGCCACCAGCGGGACTACTCGGACGAGGTCGCGGCGACGATCGACGCGGAGATCCGCGGTCTCATCGAGCTCGCGCACGACGAGGCGTACGAGATCCTGGATCACTACCGGGACGTGCTCGACGAGATGGTCGTCGAACTCTTGGACCGGGAGACCCTCACCAGGGAGGACCTGGAACGGATCGCGAAGGACGTCGTGAAGCGTCCGCCGATGTCGCCGTTCAACGGGACCGGCAAGCGCCGCCCGTCGGACCGCCCGCCGGTCACGATCCCCGGCGAGGTCGCGGGTAGCAACGGCACCGGCCCGGCGCCCGAATAACCGCACACGTCACGACGGCCCCCACCCGAACCCGGGTGGGGCCGTCGTGACGTGGATCGCAGCCGTTGGGTGGAGCGGAACGCCCTGGCGTGCATAGGCTTGGGGCGTGACTGGAGCGCAGATGGATCATGAGGCGGCCCGCATCGTCAATGGGCGACTCGGCGGTGGACCCGTCGAGGACAGGCTCGATCTGAAACGGATCGAGGAGGCCGTGCGGGAGATCCTCATCGCCGTCGGCGAGGATCCCGACCGGGAGGGGCTGCTGCGTACGCCCGCCCGGGTCGCGCGCTCCTACGCGGAGTTGTTCGCGGGTCTGCGGGTCGACCCCGCCGAGATCTTGACGACGACGTTCGCCGAGGACCACGACGAGATGGTGGTGGTGCGTGACATCGAGGTCGCGAGTTTCTGCGAGCACCATCTCCTGCCGTTCGTGGGCGTCGCGCACATCGGCTACATCCCGGGCGAGAGCGGACGGATCACGGGTCTGTCGAAGCTGGCGCGCCTCGTCGAGGCGTACTCGCGGCGTCCTCAGGTGCAGGAGCGTTTGACGTCGCAGATCGCCGACCAGTTGATGGAGGCGTTGGAGCCGCGCGGGGTCATCATCGTCGTCGAGTGCGAACACATGTGCATGTCGATGCGGGGCATCCGCAAGCCGGGGGCTCGGACGTTGACATCGGCGGTGCGCGGCATCATGCAGGTCGACGCGAAGTCGCGGGCCGAGGCGATGAGTTTGATCAACACGAGCACGTCCCGCTGAGGTTCCACTGTCGAGCCGGTGATCGGTGGGAGGGGCGCCGGTGCGATACCCGGGTGTCGGGTATCGCCTCAGCGTCTTCAGGATCTGGTCGTCGCGGCGTCCGCGTCCTGGTTCGTGCTTGCTGGGGCGGTCATGGCGTACGAGTCGCGCAGCAGTTTGTCTATTTCAGACCAATCGCAGGAGCCGTCCAGCCAGGCGCCGATCCAGCCGTGCTTGTCGAGGTAGCGAGGTGTGAAGAAGCGTTGGCCGTGCCGCGACAACAGCCTCTGTCGGGTGTCTTCTGTTGCCTTGAACCATACTGATTCACGCTCGCCGACACGATGGCCCGTCGCGAAGGTCTGTCCCTTGACGCTGAAGATCGGATCGTCTCTGGCACCAGTCTGCGTCGTATGGGGCAGAGCCAGGCACAGGGCCCGTAGGTGAGCGAGGGATGCTGCGTACATAAGGCGTCCAGTGTACCCCTCTGGGTGTATGGATGTGAACACCGTTTGAAGTGCCCGTGTCACGGGAAATATGAATCCTATTCGTATAGTGACCATTGGTCGGATGCGGTATTGAAGACACGCAACGATTCAGCGAAATGTTGCGATGAATCCGAGTGGTTTTGGTCAATGTCGAATGACCTGCCCGAACGTTCATCCGACTAAGTCAAAAGGACATTCGCGCATCGTGAATGTTGCCGTGCCGTCAATGCGTAATGAGTCAATGAGTGTCCATTGCGTCACGTTCTTGTGGACGAATGGTCGCGAGGCGCCCCGCCCCGGTACTTCTTTTCGCAGTTCAGCCTTCCACCCACGCCATGTGAATCAGCGCCTCATCCATTGTGGGTATCTTGCCGGTGCGGGACCATCGGTACCAGTCGCGTTCCGCGCACACCTTGATCGCGATGTCCCCGTCGGTGTTCTCGAACGCCTCCGACACGCACCGCAGGTCGTAGGCGAACGCCCCCGACCTCCAATGCCACACGCGTCTTCCCGTCAGGCCGGGTACCTCGCTGGCCGGGGCGGGAAACCGCAACGGCGGTTCGTCGCCGTCGACGAGCCGCTCGAACAGGTGGCGTGCGGCCGTGCGACGCGGCACCGACTCGTCGGGTTTCTCCACCCACACCTGCTCGGCCGGATGCAGCGCCGCCATCGCCTCGGTGCCCTCGTCCTCGGAGCGGTAGAAGTCGCTCTCGGACAGCACCGGCACCATGAGCTTCCCTCCGCGCATGAGCGGATCGTCGGCCCGAAGGTCGCCTCGCCACCCGTGCCCCGCCTCGCCGATGACGACCCGTGCGCCACGCATGTCGAAGCACTTGATCGCCGGGACCGGCGCGATGGCCGGAGGCGGATCAGGGAACTCGTATCGGGGTTCATGGGGTGCCGTCACAGCGTCTCCCGAAGTCTTGAGTGGACCACGTTGTCATCGGCCGTCATGGGCGGTGGCGGCCTCGCCCCTCTCGTGAAGGGACCCCAGATTACCTTGGGCGCCAACGCCGTCCGTGATCACCGATCGCTCGCGTCCGCCAACAGCGGCTCGAGCAGCACATTCGGGAGATCGGACGTGATCGTCTGGAGACGCCAACGGTTCGGGAACGCCGCGAGGATCGCGTCATCGCGCAACCGGGTGAACACCTCGACGCCCGGAGCCGACACGAGCGACTTCGCCCCATCGGCGTCGGTGCGCCGCGCCAGCGTGTACGGCAGATTGTCCACAGTCACCGGCACGTTGAACTCGGTGCGCAACCGGTGCGCGGCGACCTCGAACTGCATCGGGCCGACGGCCGCCAACACCGGCGAATGCTCGCCACGCGCCTGCGAGTGCAGGACCTGCACGACGCCCTCCGCGTCCAGCTGGGTGATGCCACGCCGGAACCGTTTCGCCTTCGACGTGTCGTCGGTGCGGATCGTCGCGAAATGCTCCGGCGCGTACGACGGCAACGCCGGGAACCGGACCGGACGCTCCAGATACAACGAGTCCCCGATGCCCAGGTTCGTCGCGTTGACGAGACCGATCACGTCACCGGGGAACGCCTCGTCGATCGTGTCTCGGGACGCCCCGAACATCGACTGGGCGTACTTCGTCGTGAACGGACGCCCGCTCGTGGCGTGCGTGACGACCATGCCGCGTTCGAACCGTCCCGAGCAGACACGCAGGAACGCCACCTGATCGCGATGCGCCGGGTTCATGTTCGCCTGGATCTTGAACACGAAACCCGAGAACGGCGCCTCCAGAGACCGAGGCTCATCGGCCTCGTCGGGCTGCGGCGACGGCGGCGGGGCGTGATCGATCAACACGTCCAACAACTGCCGCACCCCGAAGTTCGCCACCGCCGCCCCGAACAGGACCGGCGTCGTCACGGCGTCGACGAACAGCTTCTGGTCATGGGTCGCGTCCGACGCGGCGAGCAGCTCGACCTCCTCGGCGGCCCGGTCGAAGTCCGCGCCGTAGCGCCGACGCGCCTCGTCCACGTCCAGGTGCTCCTCGATCGCCGCACGCGTCCCCCCCGGCGTCCGCTCGAAGTGGACCATGTGGTCGTCCCGGCGGTCGATCACACCATGGAACTCGCCCGCGACGCCCACAGGCCACGTCAACGGCGTCGGCTTCATCCCGATCCGCGTCTCGATCTCGTCGAGCAGCTCCAACGCGTCCAACCCGGGCCGGTCCCACTTGTTGATGAACGTGATGACCGGAATCCGCCGATGCCGACACACCTCGAACAGCTTCAACGTCTGCGGCTCCAGACCCTTCGCGGCGTCGAGCAGCATGACGGCGCAGTCGACGGCCGTCAACACGCGATACGTGTCCTCCGAGAAGTCCGCGTGCCCCGGAGTGTCGAGCAGGTTCACTACACAGTCGCGGTAGGAGAACTGGAGCACGGCCGACGTGATCGAGATACCGCGCTGCTGCTCCATCGCCATCCAGTCGGAGACGACGGCCTTCCGCCCGCCCTTACCGTGCACGGCGCCCGCCTCACCGATGACGTGCGCGTGCAACGCCAACGCCTCCGTGATCGTGGACTTACCGGCGTCCGGGTGCGAAATCACCGCGAACGTTCGCCGTCGCGCGGCCTCGGCCGCCACGGAAGTACTCGCCATCGTTGCCTCTCCTGGGTCCCCATGTCAGACGCCATCACCCTAGAGGCTGCCCCGACACCCAGCGACGCGGCTACGGCGGCCAGTGGACCCCCCACCGGCCGACACCGGCGCACCCGCCGCCCGAACCAGGCGAAAGACGCCCGCCGACGGCCCACCAACGCGACCGGACGTGGCCCAGATCGCCCACGGTGTGGCCGTTTTCGGCGTCGGCGAATCCCGCCACTGCGGCATGATGGGCCGCATGAGCCAAACCGACGACGTACGCATTGAACACGACACGATGGGCGAAGTCCGGGTTCCCGCGTGGGCCGCGTGGCGAGCGCAAACGCAACGCGCCGTCGAGAACTTCCCCATCTCCGGGGTCACCTTGGAACGGGCGCACATCAAGGCGCTCGCCCAGATCAAAGCCGTCGCCGCCGGCGTGAACGCCGAGCTCGGAGCGCTGTCCGCCGAACGCGCCGCCGCGATCACCGAGGCCGCCCTCGACGTCGCCGCCGGCACCTACGACGAACACTTCCCCGTCGACGTGTTCCAAACCGGCTCCGGGACGTCGTCCAACATGAACATGAACGAGGTCATCGCGACCATCGCCTCCTCCACAAGCGATGAACCGGTGCACCCGAACGACCACGTCAATGCCTCACAGTCGTCCAACGACGTGTTCCCGTCGTCGATCCACATCGCCGCCGTCGACGGCCTCGTCAACGACCTGTCGCCCGCCCTGCGGCGCCTCGCCGACGCGCTCACCGACAAGGCCACCGAGTTCGCCGACGTCGTGAAGGCCGGACGAACCCACCTCATGGACGCCACACCCGTCACGCTCGGGCAGGAGTTCGACGGGTACGCCGCGCAAATCCAGTACGGCATCGAACGCCTCGAATCGACACTGCCTCGCGTCGCGGAACTCCCGCTCGGCGGCACCGCCGTCGGCACCGGCATCAACACCCCCGACGGTTTCGCGCCCGCCGTCATCGCCGGCCTCGGCCGTCTCACGGGCCTGCCACTGACCGAGGCCCGCAACCACTTCGAGGCCCAAGGTGCCAGGGACGCGCTCGTCGAACTGTCCGGTCAACTCCGCACCATCGCCATCGGACTGTCCAAGATCGCCAACGACATCAGGTGGCTGGGCTCGGGGCCGCGCGCCGGACTCGCCGAGCTGCGACTGCCGGACCTGCAACCCGGGTCGTCGATCATGCCGGGAAAGGTCAACCCGGTGCTGTGCGAGGCGATGCGGATGGTCGCCGCGCAGGTCATCGGCAACGACGCGGCCGTCGCCGCGTCCGGCGTCGGTGACTTCGAACTGAACGTGATGATGCCGGTCATGGCCCGCAACCTGCTCGAGAGCATCCGGATCCTGTCGACTATCTGCGTCCAGTTCGCCGAACGCACCGTCGCCGGACTCAGCGCCGACGTCGACCGCTGCCGCGAATACGCCGAAGGGTCACCCTCCATCGTGACGCCGTTGAATCGACACCTCGGATACGAGGAGGCCGCCGCCATCGCCAAACAGGCGCTCGCGGAACGCAAGGCCATTCGGGAGGTCGTGCTCGAACGCGGTCACGTCGACGACGGCCGGATCACGGTGGAACAACTCGACGAGGCGCTCGACGTGCGCCGCATGACGGGATCCTGACCGGCGCGGCCCGGGGGCGCCCGGGGTGGCTCCTGGCGATACGTCGTCACCGATGATGGTCGGCATCGGATCGGGAGGAGTGTCCCCAGGGGTCGACGGAATTGACGATCTTCAGACGCATTGGGGCGCAGGCATAATCGCCGATTATAATCCCTTGTGGTGAGTCTCGGGGGCCTCCAGCCTCCTCCCCTAAGTCGGAGACTACCCATGGAGAGCTGAATGGGACCTAAAGCCGCCTGAAACGCGCTTCAGGAACCCGCCCCCACAAGGGAACGGGGCGGAAACCCTCCAGGGAGCCGACACCGGCGGCGGGTAGCGTGGCGCCGTGTTGATCACTCAGGAATATCAGTCGTTGTCGCTGGTGGAGCTGTTCATAGGCGTGCTGATGTTCGTCGGTCTCATCGGCGTCGTCGTGCTGCTCATCAAGTCCGCCGCACGCCTCATGGGCCTCCGCGTCGGTGTCATCCGGGCGGGCCTGTCGGCTCTCGTCGGCATCGTCGTCGGCGTCGTCACCGTCAACCCGGTCCTGTCCCGGGGCGCCTCCACCGGCTCCGCGTTCGCGATCTTCCTCGGCGTCACCTTCATCTCGATCCTCCTGACGCTCGCGATCAGCGAAGCCCTCACTCCCGGTGGCGGGGGAGCGATCGGCCGAATCCGCGCCCTCCACGGGCGCTTCCGCCGGGGCACGCGATACACGCGGATAACGACGATCCTCGTCCGCCACGGCCTCGGCGGCTACCTCGCGGGACGCGCCGACACCGGCCGCCAGTCCGTGATGCTCGCCAAGTCGTTCCGCCTGGCGATGGAACAGGCCGGCGTCACCTTCGTGAAACTCGGACAGGTCCTGTCGACGCGACGAGACCTGTTCGGGCCCGACGTCATCGCGGAACTCTCCCGCCTGCAGGACGACGTCGCCCCCGAACCGTGGGAACGCATCGAGCCCCTGTTGATCCACGACCTCGGTGCCCCCATCGCCGACACCTTCATCGACTTCGAGACGACACCGATCGCCGCCGCCTCGATCGCCCAGGTCTATCGGGCCCGCCTGCGCACCGGCGAGGACGTCGTCGTGAAGGTCCGCCGCCCCGGCGCCGTCGGACAGGTCGAACGCGACCTGGAGATCCTCTCCCGGCTCGCCGCCACCGTCCACAAACGCACCGAATGGGCGTCCCGCATCGGCGTCCGCGACCTCGTGGAAGGCTTCGCGATCGCGCTGCGCGAAGAACTCGACTTCCGGGTCGAAGCCCGCAACATCGCCGCGGTCGCCGCCGCCGGCGCACCCGAACCCTCCACCATGGATGACGTGTTGCTGCCGACGGTGCACCGCGACCACAGCACCGAACGCGTCCTCGTCATGCAGTACCTGGACGGCGAACCCCTCGCGGGCGGCGCCGCGTTCGACGCCAGAGGCCTCGACGCCGACCGGGTCGCCAGATCGCTGCTACGGTGCCTGCTGCGTCAGATCCTCGTCGACGGCGTGTTCCACGCCGACCCGCACCCCGGCAACATCCTGCTGCTCGCCGACGGTCGGGTCGCGTTCATCGACTACGGTTCCGTCGGACGCATCGACGCGGGCCTGCAGGCGTCGCTGCGGCAGCTGCTCATCGCGATCGACCAGCGCGACCCAGCCGCACTCCATGATGGACTTCTTGAGATCATGGAGCGCACCGACGACGTCGACACCGACGGCCTCGAGCGCGCTCTCGGCCGGTTCATGGCGCGGCACCTGTCGCTCGGCTCGACACCCGATTCTGAGATGTTCACCGACCTGTTCCGGCTCGTGTCGCGGTACGGCGTCGCCCTGCCACGCGAGATCGCCGCCGTGTTCCGGGCGCTCGCGACGATCGAGGGGACGTTGACGGAGCTCGTGCCGTCGTTTCGGATCGTGGACGAGGCGAAGGCGTACGCGGCGGAGGAGTTCGCGTCGCTGCTGGCCCCGCCGTCGCTGCGGGCCGCTGCCGAGGACGAGCTGCGGGCGATGCTGCCGACGCTGCGTCGAATCCCGCGCCGGATCGAACGGATCAGCGCGGCGATGGAGCACGGCCGGTTGAGCGCGAACATCCGGTTGTTCGCCGACCCGCGGGATCGCGCCGTCGTGTCCGGCTTCCTCGGTCAGGCGTTGTCGACGGTGCTCGCCGCGACGACGGGGATCATGGCGGTGTTGTTGCTGGACAGTCAGTCCGGGCCAATGGTGTCGGCGGAGATCCGGCTGTATCAGGTGTTCGGTTACGTCCTGTTGGTGTGTTCGCTGATGCTCATGGTGCGGGTGCTGGTCGGCGTGTTCCGGCCGCGCGACTGACGACCGACGCCGTGCCTCAACCCTTCCAGAGTTTGAGCATCATCGATTCGACCGCGATTCGGGGGCGGACGTTGGCGTCGATCGACTCGCGGCAGTGCAGGATCGCGTCGATGCGTCGCAGGACGCTTTCGGCGGTCCACTTCTGGGACGCGCTGCGGGCGATGTCGCCGACGTCGGGGTGGATCGGGGAGACGGTCGAGCCGAGGCCGATGAGCAGGACGTCCCGGTAGAAAGCGGCGAGGTCGATGAGCGCCCTGTCGAGGGTGTCGCGTTGGGCGCGGGTCAGGCGCATCTTCTGGCGTCGTTCGAGGTCCTTGATGACGCCGGCGCTTCCCCTGGTCGCCTTCGTGGCGCCCTTTCCGGTGCCGCCCTTGCCGAGCGCCATCTCCAGTTCGGCGCGTTCGCGTTCGGCGATGCCGTCGTTGGCGGCGGCGGCCTCGGATTCGGCGGCGGCGATGAGCTGGTCGGCGGCGACGAAGCAGGCGCTGACGCTCGACAGTTGCCGGGGGATCGCGAGGATCGACTCGCGTCGTTGGCGCGCCTCGACGTCGGTGACGAGGCGCCGTGCGCGTCCGATGTGGCCTTGCGCGGCGGCCGCGTACAGGGCCGCGGTCGCGGGGTCGGCGTTGTCGGTGCGGGTCAGCAGTTCCGCGACGGCGTCGACGGACGGTTGGACGAGCGCGACGAGGCGGCACCGGGACCGGATCGTGACGGAGATTTCGGCGGGGTTCGCCGATGGCGCGCACAGGAGGAACACGGTGCGCGCGGGTGGTTCCTCGATGGATTTGAGGAGGGCGTTTCCGGCGGCTTCGGTGAGCCGGTCGGCGTCCTCGACGAGGAGGATCTGTCGATTGCCGGTGCTGGGGGAGCGGCTGGCGGCGGCGATGAGGTCGCGCATGGTGGCGACGCCGATGGTGAGTCCGTCGGGGACGACGTGGGTGACGTCGCCGTGGCTACCGGACAGGGTCGTGTGGCAGGTGGCGCAGTCCCCGCAGCCGCGACGTGGGCATTGCAGCGCGGCCGCGAAGGCGCGCGCCGCGACGGACCGGCCCGAGCCGGGCGGCCCGGTGAAGAGCCACGCGTGGGTCATGCCGCCGCCGCCCGTGGCGGCGGCCTCGGCGGCGGCGGTCAGTTCTTCGACGACCGCGTCCTGACCGACGAGCGCCTGGAAAACCGGCGCGGTCATGGCGACACCCGGCCTTGCCTGAAGTGGATGTGATCGGTGGGAGGTTCGTCGAACTCGGTCCCGGCGATCGTGCCGGCGCGCGGGTCGTCGACTGTCGGCATGATCGCGGTCGCGTCGGGCGGGTCGATGGGGATCGTCCCGTTGACGCGTGGGAACAGCGCCGTCTCATCGAGTCCGGGGACTCGCCGGGGTCGGTCGGGTGTCGTCGAGCCGTTGTCGGAGGGTGTTCCTTCGTCGCGGGGGTCGCTGATCGGGGTCGTATCGGGCGGCGGGGCCGAGAGCGTTGCCGGGGGTTCGGGTTCGGGTGCCGGGGGTTCCTCGTCGGCCGTGTCGGGCGCCGGTTCGGCCTCGGGTTCGTCCTGAGCGGGCGAGGGATCGGGTCTGGCTCCGGGGTCGGTGGCCTTGGGCATGACGACGGTCGCGTCCGGGTCGGTGGGCGCGGGTCGGTCGTCACTGCCGTCGTACAGCGGCCAGCCCGACGCGTTGTGCGGCGCGTCCGGCGCGGCGAGCAGTTGTTCGACGCGTTCGTTGACCTTCGCGGCGATCTCGTCGGGCGGGAGCGACCCGTCGATGACGAGGTACCGCGACGGGTCCTCCGACGCGAGGTCCTGGAACTTGTACCGGACCTTCTCGTGGAAGGCGAGCGATTCGCGTTCGAGCCGGTCGGCGCCGCCGGACGTGGCGCGGCGCAGCCCCTCGGCGGGGTCGATGTCGAGCAGGACGACGAGGTTCGGCCGGAGCCCGCCGGTGGCCCAGTTCGACAACCAGGCGATCTCCTCGGACGGCATCGCCCGTCCGCCGCCCTGGTAGGCGAGCGAGGAGTCGATGTACCGGTCGGAGATGACGACGCTGCTCGCGTCGAGCGCCGGTCGGACGACCTTCGCGACGTGTTGGGCGCGGTCGGCGGCGTACAGCAGGGCCTCCGCTCGCGGCGACGGCCACATTCCCGACTCGGGGTCGAGCACGAGCGTGCGGATGCGGGTGCCGAGTTCGGTCGCGCCGGGTTCGCGGGTGAGGACCACTTCGTGTCCGCGCAGCCGCAACCGGGCGGCGAGCTTGACGGACTGTGTCGACTTGCCGCTGCCCTCACCGCCTTCGAAGACGACGAAGAAGCCGCGCTCGGCGGGGGTGCCGGGCGACAACGGCCGTCCGCGGATGGATCCCCACAGGTCGGCGAGGATCGGCACACCGGGCTTGTCGTCCATCTGTCGGAAGGACGCGATGCCGACGGCGACGGCGAGGACGGCGGCGATGAGCAGCAGCAGACGGCTGAACGACAGGTCGTACGTGAACAGGCCAAGGTCGACTTGGCGGGAGCTGCCGAAACCGGCGATGAGTCCGGCGCCCGCGACGCTGACCATGAGGACGACTCGCGCGCCGGTCGAGATGAACGCGAAGATGCGCCCGCGCACGGTGTCGTCGACTTCGCGGCCGAGAAGGGTGATGCCGGCCAGGAAGGCCATGCCGGCTCCGGCGCCGACGACGGCCGTGCCGATCAAGGCGATGGACACGTGCGGAGCGATCGCGTTGACGAACAGGCCGATGCCGGCGAGCACGATGCTCATGCCGAACAGGCGCTTACGGGACAGGTCTTTGACGATGACCGGTCCGAGCGCGACGCCGATGCCGATGCCGACGAAGATCGTCGCGAACAGCAGGTTGAACGTCGCCTGACCGCCGCCGAGGGTCCGCGCGTAGAAGTTTCCGGTGCCGATGATGACGCCCGCGCCCGCGAACGCCCCCATGATGCCGATGACGAGCCCGCGGACCATCGTCGTGCGGGCGACGTAGCGCCAGCCGTCGGCGAACTCCCTGACCATGCCGGTGTGCTTCGCCGTCGTCAGCTCGGAGCCGGGGGTGATCTTTCGGATGCTCACCTCGGGGATCCCGAAGTAGACGACGGCGGCGGACGCGAGGAACGTGAACGCGTTGACGTACAACCCGATCGCCGAGGGCGCGGCCCAGTCGCCGAGGTCTCCGAGCGGTCGCGCGATGAGTGGGGACTCCAGGAACGCGAGCAGTCCGGAGGCGGCGACGGGGGCGAGCCCGTAGGTCGTGATGAGGGTGAGCTGGTTCGCGGCCTCCAGTCGGGCCTTGGGCAGCAGGTTGGGGACGGCCGCCTCCTTGGCGGGCATCCACATCATGCCGACCGCTTCGACGAGGAACTGGGCGACGACGATCCAGGTGGCCGCGCCGAGCCCGGTTCCCGCCCACAACGCGACCAGCGGCATCGACAGGAACAGGCCGAACCGCAGCAGGTCGCACACCGCCATCGTGATGCGCCGGTCCCACCGGTCGGCGAAGATGCCCGACAGCGGACCGAGCACGATCGACGGAAGCAACCGCACGACGACGACGGAGCTGAACGCCGCGCCTTGGGCGGTGCTGTTGTTGAACTGGGCGGCGGCGAAGATCGCCGACGCGAGGAGCCCGAGCCAGTCGCCGATGGCCGACAAACCGAGCACGGCCCACAACCGCCGGAACGGGCGGATCCGCAGGGTGGCCTTCAGATCCGAAACACCCGACATGTGATGTCCGCCTTCTCTACCGTTCGCGCTTCTGCTGGCCGTATGCGGGCTCACGGCCCGCGATCGCTCAACTCTAGAGGCGGCCCCGTGCCTCTATCTCCGGAAGCCGCCGAGCGCGTCGCGTCGCGTCGCCGTGGACGGTCCGGGTTAAGTTGCGATCCGTAGGACAGCGTATCGACGTCGCGACTGCCGTCACGGCAGCCCCGGTCGATCGTGTGAGCCGCGTCCGTCGCGCGGCCTTGTGCTGGCGTGAACGGGGGCTAGACTCAAAAGATGAATGATATTCACGACTTGGCGGGGACCCGGAAACGCTATGACACCGCCACGGCGGACATCGCCACCCCACTGGCAATCGTGGACATCGACGCCTTTGACTTTAACGCGACCGTGCTCGCCGACCGACGCGGTGGCCTTCCCATCCGAATCGCCAGCAAGTCGCTCCGCTGCCGAGCCCTCCTCGACCGCGCCCTCCGCTACGACGGCTTCGCCGGAATCCTCGCGTTCAGCCTCCGCGAAGCCCTCTGGCTTCACTCCGAGCACGTCAGCGACGACATCGTCATCGGCTACCCCAGCGCCGACCGCCCCGCCCTCGCCGAACTCCTCGCCGACCCCGAGGCCGCCGCCGTCATCACCCTCATGATCGACGACACGGCCCAACTCGACCTCATCGACGCGATCGCGCCCCCGAACACCCGACACGCCATCCGCGTCTGCATCGACCTCGACGTCTCATGGCGCCCAATGGGACTCGGCCACATCGGCGTACGCCGCTCACCCGTCCACGAACCCGCCGACGCCGTCGCGCTCGCCCGACGCGTCGTCGCCCGCGACGGTTTCACCCTCGTCGGCATGATGGGCTACGAGGCGCAGATCGCCGGGATCGCGCCCGGCAATGGCCTCGCCGCCTCCGCCGTGCGCTTCATGCAACGCCGATCGTTCACCGAACTCGCCGAGCGCCGCCAAGGCGCCGTCGACGCCGTCCGCGAACTCGCCGACCTCGCGTTCGTCAACGGCGGCGGCACCGGAAGCCTTCGGCTGACCGCCTCGGACCGTTCCGTCACCGAACTGACGGCGGGCAGCGGCTTCTACGCTCCGTCCCTCTTCGATGGCTACGATGACTTCGACCCGCGCCCCGCCGCGGCGTTCTGCCTGCCCGTCGTCCGCAAACCGACCCCGGATCTCGCGACCGTCCACGGCGGCGGATGGGTCGCCTCCGGCGACGGTTCCTTCTCGCGTCTGCCGTCGCCATGGCTCCCGGCCGGACTGAAACTGACCAAACTCGAGGGGGCCGGCGAGGTTCAGACGCCGCTCACCGGCCCCGGGGCGTCGGCGCTCGCCGTCGGCGACCGCGTGTGGTTCAGGCACGCGAAGGCCGGAGAACTGTGCGAGCGCGTCAACGAACTGCACCTGGTCGAGGGGGATCGGGTGACGGGGGTCGTGCCCACGTACCGCGGGGAGGGACACGCGTTCCTGTAGGGCACGGCTCGGCGTCGACCGGTCGCGCCTGAAGCGATTTCAGGCGGCTTTAGCCTGGCTTCAGCTTCGGGGAGTAGCGTCGACCGTGGGGAGGAGGCCGGAGGCCCCCGAGATGCACCACAAAGGATGAATCATGGGGGCATTCGTTGTCCCTCAGGCCAAAGCGCTACTGATGCGGAATCGATGGTGGTCTACTCGCCGCGACGCCCAGACCGACGCAACGCGAAGCCCGAACCGGCGCGTCCCGTCGTAACCCCGGTCGACGCTCGACGAGCGGGCGTCACTCCGGTCGCAGGTGCTCGAAGGCCGCGAGGTTGCCGGTCGGCTCGCCCCGTTCGACCCGCCAACGCCATTCGCGCGTGATCGACGACGCGAAACCGATCTCGAGCGCCGTGTTGAACACGTCGTCGGAGTAGCGCAGGACGCAGCCGAGCAGCCGGTCCAGTTCGGCGGCGTCGATCGCGGCGGCGGACACCCGCCCCATCAGGTAGACGTCGCCGTGTTCGTCGATCGCGAACGCGACCCCGTACATCTGGGCGTTGCGCCGCAACAGTAGGCGCCACAGTTCGGCGTGGTTCTCCTCTGGAGCCCGGACGACGAACGCCTCCAAGCGGACCGCGTGGTCCTCTTCGATGATGTTGCACAGGGTCTTCAATTTGCGGGTTCCCGGCAGCGTCACGACCCAGGAACGCGGGCCCGACCGCTCCCATTCGACGTCCAGCCCCGCCAGCAGCTCCTCCATGCGGTAGACCGTAACGCCCTGCCGGGCACGACGGCCCGCCGCGACACCGACCGATTCGCGGTGATCGCGTCGCGGTAGACGCGAAGCAGGTTGCGCGCGGTCTGCGCCCACGTGAACGCGGCGGCGTGCTCCCTGGCGCCGGCGGAGAGAACCGCGCGCCGACGGGGATCGCCGAGGAGCTCACCGAGGGCGTGCGCCCACGCGCGAGGATCGTGACCGTCCACAAGAACTCCACTGTGGCCGTCGGCTACGGCGGTCGTGAGCCCGCCGACGGCGGCGGCGACGACCGGCGTCCCGCAGGCCTGAGCCTCCAAGGCGACGAGACCGAAGGTCTCGTTGTGGCTCGGTACGCAAACGACGTCGCACGCGCGGAACACGGCGGCGAGCGCGGCGTCGGCGCGCGGCGGAAGGAACATCACCGACGGCGCGATGCCGAGGTCGCGGGCCAGCTCGGGCAGCCAGTGCGGGTGTTCGGTGCCGTTCCCGGACGGCCCTCCGACGATGACGACGCGAACCCGGCGGGCCACGCCGGGGTGTGTCCGGCGCAGATCCGCGACGGCGCGCAGCAGCACGTCGGGGGCCTTCAACGGTTGGATGCGGCCGGCGAATCCTATGACGAGTTCGTCTCCGGCGATGCCGAGTGCCCGGCGGGCCGCGGCGCGATCCCCGGGAGCGAAGACGTCGGTGTCGACGCCCGGCGGTGTCACGACGACCTTGCCCGGGTCCGCGTCGTACAGGTCGACGAGTTCGCTGGCCTCGGCGGCGGTGTTCGTCACGAGCGCGTCCGACTCGGTGACGACCTGTTCCTCGCCGACGACGCGGGACAGCGGCTCCGGGGTGTCCGTCGCCGCGAGGTGCAGGTTCTTGACCTTCGCGAGGGTGTGCGCGGTGTGGACGAGCGGCACGCCCCAGCGGTCGGCGGCGAGCCAGCCGGACTGGCCGGACAGCCAGTAGTGGCTATGGACGACGTCGAAGTAGCCGGACGGGCGGGCCGCCTCCGTTCGCAGGAGGCCCGAGGTGAACGCGCACAGTTGTGAGGACAGCTCGTTCTTGGCGATTCCCTCGAACGGCCCGGCGGGGACGTGGTGCACCGTCACCCCGTCGCTCAGGGTCGTCACGGGCGGTTGGGTGCTGGCGGTGGCGCGGGTGAAGACCTCGACGCCGACTCCGAGCGCCGCCAACTCCGCCGCCGTCTTGCGGACGTAGACGTTCATGCCCCCGGCGTCACCGACGCCCGGTTGTGCGAGCGGGGAGGTGTGCATGGAGATCATGGCGACGCGGATGGGGCCGCCCCGGCCCCGGCACGGCGTGATCGCGCGGTCGAGTTCACGGCGTCTGGCTGCCGACATCTATGCCACTCGTCTTCCCTGTTCCCGGTGTGGCCGCTCGGTTGAGGGCCCTCGTGCCTATCCGGCATCTTCCCCGTCCGCTGGGGTGATCGCCAGTTTCCGACGGCGGATCGTGACCAGTCATACAGTCGACGCGGCGATGTCGGGTGTGTTTCGACGCGGTTTCGGTGGTCGCTCGCGCGTGCGGTGCGCGGTCGTCGCATGGCAGGATGGCGCCCATGAGCCGTCCTCTCGCTGTTGTCACGGGCGCGTCGTCCGGTATCGGTGCCGCCACGGCCCGCCGGTTGGCCGCCGAAGGTTTCCACGTGGTCGTGTGCGCGCGTCGTTTCGACCGGTTGCGGGAACTCGCGGCCGAGATCGACGGGACCCCGTTCGCGTGTGACATCACGGTCGACGCGGACGTCACCGCTTTGGCGGCGGCCGTCGCGGACGTTCCGGGTGAGCTGCGGCTGCTCGTCAACAACGCGGGCGGGGCGCTCGGTTTCGAGACGGTCGCCGACGCGAACCTGTCGGATTGGCAGCACATGTACGACGTCAACGTGCTCGGGACGGCGCGGGTGACGAAGGCGCTGCTGCCGCTGTTGATCGCCTCGGGTGCGGGGACGATCGTCGTCGTCTCGTCGACGGCGGGCCTCGTGACGTACGAGGGTGGCGGCGGGTACACGGCGGCGAAGCACGCGGAGACGGCGTTGACGGAGACGCTGCGGCTCGAGTTGTGCGGTGAGCCGGTGCGGGTCGTCGAGATCGATCCGGGCATGGTCAAGACCGAGGAGTTCTCGCTGGTCCGCAACCGTGGCGACGCCGGGGCCGCCGCGAAGGTGTACGCCGGTGTCGCCGAGCCGCTGGTGGCGGACGACATAGCCGATTGCGTCGCGTTCGTCGCGACCAGGCCGCAGCATGTCAATGTGGACAGGCTGGTGGTGCGTCCGCTCGCGCAGGCCGCCCAGCACAAGGTTCACCGTGTCGCGGACGCGTGACGATCACGGTGGCCGCGAGATGGTGGCGTAGCCGACCCTGAGGTATGCTGTCGGCGCGCCGCCCGTGCCAGGCGGTATCAACAAATGAGACGTACGCGTCACAACCCGCCCCATCGCATGGAGGAAAGCCGCCGTGGCCGACGACGACAGCCGCAACGAGGACGCCCCGAAGCGTTCCGGCAAGTCCTCCAAAAAGGACGATTCCAAGGCCGAGCCCAAGGCCAAGGGCGGTAAGTCGGACAAGTCCGACAAGAAGTCCGACGACAAGTCCGCGTCGAAGACGAAGACGGACTCGAAGAAGTCCGACGACAAGAAGGAAGCGAAGAACCCCGACGCCCGCCGTGGCCCCATCGGTCGGTTGTTCCTGTTCTTCCGCGAGGTCGTCGAGCAGCTGCGCAAGGTGGTCTACCCCACCCGCAAGGAGCTGCTGACCTACACGCTCGTCGTGCTGGTCTTCGTCGCGATCATGATCGCGGTCATCACCGGTTTCGACCTCGGCTTCAACCGCGTCGTCGAGCTGGTCTTCGGAAACGAATCCGCCTAGTCATCACCTCGTCCGGCGCCTCGGCTCCGGGTGGACGGTCGTCGCCCCGCGCGGCGACCGCGTTAGTCTTGCAGGCAAGACAGACGCGCGAGGGGCTCGTGCGCGCTGCATCGCGCGAGGGGCGAGCCGTGCCAACCGGTAAACTGCCAGTGCACAGCGTCGCGATTGCCGCCCCAAAGCGGAAAAACCCGAGAGAATGTGAGCTATCAGCGTGTCCGAGAACGACGAGACCGCAGTGCAGCCGACCAATCCGGTCGAGGCGGACGGCGAGGAGACCGAGCAGGTCGTCGACCCGGTTGAAGAGCTTCGTCAGGCACTCCGGTTCGCTCCCGGCGAATGGTATGTCGTGCATTCATACGCGGGCTTTGAGAACCGGGTGAAGACCAACCTCGAGGGTCGCATCGTCAGCTTCGACATGGAGGACTACATCTTCCAGATCGAGGTTCCGACGCACACGCAGGTCGAGATCAAGAACGGCAAGCGGTCCAAGGTCCAGGCGAAGGTCTTCCCCAGTTATGTGCTCGTGCGCATGGAGTTGACCCCGGAGTCCTACTCGGTCGTCCGGAACACGCCCGGCGTGACGGGTTTCGTCGGCGCCACCGACCGCACGGACCGGCCGTCGCCGCTGCCTCTCGAAGAGGTCCTCAAGTGGCTCGCGCCGGCCATGAAGTCCGAGGAATCCTCCGCCGCGACGTCATCCGACGGCGGATTGACCTCCGACGTCAAGGTTCTCGACTTCGAGATCGGCGACTCCGTGACCGTCACCGACGGTGTCTTCGCCGCTCAGCCGGCGACCATCTCCGAAATCAACGCCGACCAGCAGAAGCTCAAGGTCCTGGTGTCGATCTTCGGTCGGGAGACGCCGGTCGAGGTCAACTTCAATCAGGTCACTCCGCTGTAGCGGTTGTCACCGCCCACCGCTGAAGGTGGTGCTGTGACGGCGGTTAGTATCGGTAAGTTGTCCGGCGCGCAGGAATTCCGCGCGCCGGTGCCATGACCGGCCCGCGCCGGGCCGACAATCGAAAGTCCAGGAAGAAAACAATGGCTCCCAAGAAAAAACTTCAGGTGACGTTCAAGCTGGAGTTGACCGCAGGCCAGGCGACCCCGGCACCGCCGGTTGGTCCCGCGCTCGGTCAGCACGGCGTGAACATCATGGAGTTCTGCAAGGCCTACAACGCCGCGACCGAAAGCCAGCGGGGCGAGATCGTCCCGGCCGAGATCTCGGTGTACGAGGACCGCTCCTTCACCTTCGTGTTGAAGACGCCTCCGGCGGCGAAGCTGCTGCTGAAGGCCGCCGGTGTCGCCAAGGGTTCCGGCGAACCGCACCGCGAGAAGGTCGGAACCGTCACCGCCGCGCAGGTCCGTGACATCGCCGAGAAGAAGATGGCCGACCTCAACGCCAACGACCTCGACGCCGCCGACAAGATCATCGCCGGCACCGCCCGGTCGATGGGGATCACCGTCTCCGGCTGAAGCCTCGCCCGTTCGCGGGGAGCGCGAGGGTGTACGCCCTCTCGCGGAGGTGAAACGGCATCGCCGGTACCGCCCGGTCCGTCCTGTTCTAGGGCACCGGTCGGCGCGGCCGACGACCTGATGGTCCACATAGCATAAAAGAACCACGTGGCGGGGTGCGCGCGTACAGCCCAGACCACAACATCCAAAGTAGATATAGGGTGCGAAATGAAACGCAGCAAGAACTATCGCAAGTCCTTCGACCTCATCGACAAGGACAAGCTGTACGGCCCGCTCGAGGCCGTGACGCTCGCGAAGCAGACCAACACCGCGAAGTTCGACGCGACCGTCGAGGTCGCCATGCGCCTGGGCGTCGACCCGCGCAAGGCCGACCAGATGGTGCGCGGCACCGTCAGCCTGCCGCATGGCACCGGTAAGACCGCTCGCGTCATCGTGTTCGCCGCCGGCGAGAAGGCCGAAGCCGCCGTCGCGGCCGGCGCCGACGAGGTCGGCTCGGAAGACCTGATCAAGAAGGTCGCCGACGGTTGGCTCGACTTCGACGCCGCGATCGCCACGCCCGACCAGATGGCCAAGGTCGGCCGGATCGCGCGGATCCTGGGCCCGCGCGGTCTCATGCCGAACCCGAAGACCGGAACGGTCACGATGGACGTGGCGAAGGCCGTGTCCGACATCAAGGGCGGAAAGATCGCCTTCCGCATCGACAAGCACGCCAACCTGCACCTGATCATCGGCAAGGCGAACTTCACGCCTGAGCAGCTGGCCGACAACTACGCCGCCGTCGCGGAAGAGGTCCTGCGGTTGAAGCCGTCGTCCTCGAAGGGCAAGTACCTCAAGAAGGTCACCGTGTCCACGACGATGGGGCCGGGCATCCCGCTCGACCCGACGAAGACCCGCGAGACGGTCGAGGCCTGACGTAGTCTGATGGGGCGTCCTGACTTCTGGTAAGAAGACAGGGCGCCTTTCGCTTTCACGAGAACGGTTGGCGACACACGGGACGCGACCCTTCCGACCCATCCTGAGCCGTCGCCCTGTGCGCCCAGTCGGGCGCCGGACGACCTGACACAGACCACAAAGACGTACAAAGACGCAATCAGGAGGCTCCGCATGCGCCGCAGGACCGCCCTTGTGGCCGCGTTGGCGCTCGTGCCACTCATCCTCATCGCCCCTCTCGCGGACGCCGACCCGGCGACCCCTGAGCCGCAGCCGGACCCGACCCCCGTCGAGACTCCGACCGAAGTGGAGCCCGTCCTCGGCTCCGACTGGTACATCGACGCGATGAAGATCGAAGAGGCCCACGAGCTATCCACAGGGGAGGGTGTGACGGTCGCGGTCATCGACACCGGTGTCGACCGCCTGCACCCGGACCTCGACGGCAAGGTCCTCGAAGGGGTCACCATGACGCCCGAGGGCCCCCGTCCCGGCGGCGGTGACCTCGACGTCGACGGTCACGGCACCGCGATGGCCGGACTCATCGCCGGAACCGGTTCGGAAGTGCTCGGGGTCGCCCCCGACGCCCGGATCCTGCCGGTGCGGGTCGAACGCGACACCGAGGGCCGACTCGACCCGGACCTCGTCTACGAAGGCGTTCGCTGGGCGATCGACAACGGCGCCAGCATCATCAACCTTTCCTTGCGCGGTAAGCAGACCCTCGACACCGGGTGGAAGCGGGAAATGCTCCGCTACGCGATCGACCACGACGCGGTCCTCGTCGCCGCCGTCGGCAACAAGACCGAGGACGACGTCCGTGTCGGCGAACCGGCCTCGATCCCCGGCGTCGTCGCCGTGTCCGGCATGAACAAGTCCGGGTACGTGTGGTCGGGCTCCGTCACGGGTGACTCCGTCGTCGTGTGCGCCCCCGCCGAGGGGCTCCCGCACATTCAGCCCGGCGCGCGGCCGCAGGTCGCCTCCGGCACCTCCGGCGCGGCCGCCCTCGTCTCGGGCGTTGCGGCGCTGATCCGTTCGCAATACCCGAACGCGTCCGCCGCCGACATCATCAACAGACTGATTTACACCGCCCACGATGAGACCGGCGACGGCCGCGATCCCGGTTTCGGTTACGGCACAGTCGACGCCTACAGCGCGCTGACCGCCGCCGTCGCCCCCACCGACGACTACCCGCTGGAACTGCCGGACGACGTCACTCAGGACACGGTCGCGGTGCCGTCGGAGAACGACGTCGGCGGTTGGTGGCTCGGAACTCCGATGCTCGTCGCGATCCTCGCCGGGGGCGCAGCGATCGCCTGGCTGTTCCGTCGCTCGCGTGACCGACAACTCGTGGCCACCGACGTTCCGGTCGAACAACAGGTCTGATACGCTTCTCCAGTTTTCAACTGATACCCGAAGACCGTCGGTCATCGCCCGCTCGCGGGTGATCGAAGGTGCCGGAAGTGACGGCACGACCCGCGTAGGGAGTACGGCCGAGTACCACCATTGTGGATTTCTTCTCGCCCCGCGCTCACCGCGCCGGGGCGATCGTCATTTTTGCCCCTCCCCATGGCTGTCTTCGGCCAAGGCTTTAGGAAGGAGGGACATGGCTGACAAGGTGATCGCCAAGGACAAGGTCGACGCCGTCGAGGAGCTGACTGAGAAGTTCCGCGAATCGACCGCCACGATGCTGACCGAGTACCGTGGCCTGACCGTGCCGCAGCTGGCCGCGCTTCGCCGCTCGCTCGGCGACGGCGCGTCGTACCGCGTGTCGAAGAACACCCTGGCCAAGCTGGCCGCCAACAACGCTGGCGTGTCCGGACTGGACGAGTACTTCACCGGGCCGACCGCCCTGACCTTCGTGTCGGGCGACCCGGTTGATGCCGCCAAGGCGCTGCGCGACTTCGCCAAGGAGAACGAGGCCCTTGTGATCAAGGGCGGCGTGATGGACGGTCGTGCCATCGACGCCGCGGAGATCGCCAAGATCGCCGACCTCGACTCGCGCGAGGTGCTGCTCGCCAAGCTGGCCGGCGCGATGAAGGGCAACATGTCCAAGGCCGCGGCCCTGTTCGTCGCCCCCGCGTCGAAGGTGGCGCGCGCCGCCGCCGCTCTGCGCGACAAGAAGGAAGCGGCGGACGCCTAGTCCTGTCGCTCCAAATAAGACGTCAATCTTTTACCGAAAGGAACCACAATGGCTAAGCTCAGCAACGATGAACTGCTCGACGTTTTCAAGGAGATGACCCTTCTTGAGCTGTCCGACTTCGTCAAGCAGTTCGAAGAGACCTTCGACGTGACCGCGGCCGCCCCGGTCGCCATCGCGGCCGTCGGTGGCGGCGGCGCCGTCGCCGAGGCCGAGGCCGAGAAGGACGAGTTCGACGTCGTCCTCGAAGCCGCCGGTGACAAGAAGATCCAGGTCATCAAGGAAGTCCGTGCGCTGACCAGCCTCGGCCTGAAGGAAGCCAAGGAGCTCGTCGAGAGCGCCCCGAAGGCCATCCTCGAGAAGGTCGCCAAGGACGCGGCGGAGAAGGCCAAGGCGCAGCTCGAGGGCGCGGGCGCGACCATCTCCCTCAAGTAGTTCCGGCCGGGTCGTCCGTTCGACGGACACCTCGTACGCCTGAAAGGGCGCCCCACCTTGGTGGGGCGCCCTTTTTCGTGTTCGGTCGCGAGATCCGCGCCGGGACGTCACGTCTTCGACGCGTGCTCCCGCGCGGCCCTTCGCGACCAGATGTCATCGCAGGCTTCGCAGACGTCGTCGGGGACGACACCGACGCGCATCAGTGCCGCGAAGATCGCGCAGCCGAGACAGACCCCGAGGAAGGCCTCGAGCGCCGCCGCCACGGTGAGGGCGCCGAGGACGATCCACGCGGCCGTCGTGGCACCGAAGCCCAACGCCAGGACCGCCGCCGTGACGGAGAAGACGGCGCCGATGCCTTGAGCGAAACGCTTGGGCGGACCGGGAACCGGTCGTTCCGGCAGCCGCAGCGCCGGGGTGAGGACCCTGGTGGCCAGCTGACCCAGCGGACTCAGCGTCGGGCCGGTGAGCACCCTGGCCACGAAACCGTAGGCGATGACGGCCGTCAGCCACGGCTGGTCGAAGACGATGGCGCTGACGCACAGCACCACCACGCCACCGGCGACCAGCCGGGCGGACACCTCGTTGACAGGGTTGGGGAAATCGAACAGACGGGCCATGTTGTCCCTTGGGGAGTATCCGGGGATGTCGATTAATTCGGTTTAACCTATCGGAATAGTCGACTTTAGGTCGGGCGTCGCGACGGGCATCACCGCGCGACGGGGAGGTCGGACTACCGGTCGAGGTTGATGGGGAGCGACGACGATCGATTCGTCAGCGCCGCGATCGTCATGGTGCCCGCGTAGACCTGCGGGCCGTGGTTGCAGTAGCCGCCGGGGTTCTTGTGGAGGTACTGCTGGTGGTAGTCCTCGGCGTAGTGGAAGGTCCCCAGCGGCGCGATGGTCGTCGTGATCGAGCCGAGCCCCGCGTTGGCGACGACGCCCGCGTAGACCTCGCGGCTGTGCTCCGCGGCGACGGCCTGGGCGTCGTTCGTGGTGTAGATGACGGACCTGTACTGGGAGCCGACGTCATTTCCCTGCCGCATGCCCTGGGTCGGGTTGTGGTTGTCCCAGAACGCCTTCAACAGCGCCTCGTACGGGATCTCCTTCGGGTCGAATACGACCAGCACGACTTCGGCGTGCCCGGTGCCCCCGGAGCAGACCTCCTCGTACGTCGGCGACTCGGTGCTGCCCCCGGAGTAGCCGACCGCGGTCGAGTAGACGCCGGGCAGCTCCCAGAAAATCCGTTCCGCGCCCCAGAAACAGCCCATGCCGAAGACGGCCGTCTCCAGGCCGTCCGGCCAGGGGCCGGTCAAGGGGGTGCCGAGTACCGAGTGCGTCTTCTGCATTCGGCCAGTATGCCTCGCCTCGCTGTGAAGCCGCCTCGGCCGACCGTCCCGCCTCACGCGTCACAATCGCCCGAGCCGCCGCGCGATGGGCCGATCTCCGGGCAGATTCATCATGTCGTCATAATGAATCCATGTCGAAGGAACCCCTTTACGCTCAGGTCGAGCGGGCGCTCGCCGCGCGGATCATCGCAGAGATGGCCCCAGGCGACCGATTGCCGACCGAGGACCGAATCATCGAGGAGTTCCAGGTCAGTCGGATCACGGTACGGCGGGCCATCGCCAACCTCGTCGCGCGGAAGCTCGCGATCGTGGTGCAGGGCAAGGGCGCCTTCGCCGCTCGGCCCGTCGTCGACCAGCCGCTCACCGCGCTGACCGGCTTCGTGGAGGACATGCGGGCCATCGGCCTGGAGGCGTCGGCGGTGCTCGTCTCCCTGACGGAGGAACACGCGGAGCGGGAGGTCGCGGAAGCCCTCCGGCTGCCGTGGGGCGCGACCGTCACCCGCATCGAACGCACCAGGAAGGCCGAAGGGCGACCGCTCTCCTTCGACCGCACCTTCGTTCCGGTCGACATCGGACGGAAGTTGGCCGAGGACGACTTGGCGGAGGTGCCGATCTTCACGCTGCTGGAGGAGAAGTACGGGATACCGCTCGTCGACGCCGACTACACGCTGCAGGCCGCCGCCGCGTCCGAGACGGTCGCCGCCGCCCTCGACTGCCCCGTCGGAGCGCCCGTCCTGCGCATCACCCGAACGACCCGAACCGTCGGGGGAAGGCCCATCGACTACGAGCTGCTGCACTACCGGGGCGACGCCGTCACGTTCACGACCCGACTGGCCAGACCGACCGGGGAGGAGCGGCCGTGACGATCGATCCCATCACCTTCACGCTCGTCCTGGCCCTCGCCGCGCTGTCCGGAGCCCTCGGCAGCGCCGTCGGCATGGCCGGAGGGGTCTTCCTGGTGCCCGTCCTGACCATCGTCGGTGGCGTCCCGTGGGAGACGGCCGTCGCCGTGAGCCTGTTCTCGGTCGTCGCGTCGTCGTCGGCCGCCGCTCCGGCCGCGCTCGCCGCCGGTCTGCCGAACCTGCGGCTCGCCGTGACACTCGAAGTCGCCACCGTCCTCGGTTCGCTCGGCGGCATCGCGCTGCTGGGTCTCGTCCATGAGCGGATCCTCTACGGGGTCTTCGCCGCGGTGCTGATCGTGTCCGCCGTGCAGGTGCTCAAACGGCGGCACGCCCGGACGGAGACCGCGTCACGTGGCAGGGACTGGGGAGCGCGACTCCGTCTCAACTCGACGTTTCGGGACGACGGGGACGTCCGGTCTTACGTCGTTCGGCGGGTGCCCACGGGTCTCACCGTCATGTTCGGCGCGGGAACCCTGTCGGCCCTGCTCGGCATCGGTTCCGGGGTGCTCAAGATTCCCGCGATGGACATGACGCTCGGTTTGCCGATCAAGGTGTCGTCGGCGACGGCGAACCTCATGATCGGTGTGACCGGGTGCGGGACGGCGCTGGCGTTTCTGTTGCGCGGCACGGTGACGCCGTTGCTGGCGGCGTCGGCCGTCCTCGGGTCGGTGGTGGGTTCGATGTTCGGTGCCCGACTGCTCGTTCGGGTCCCGGCCTCGATCCTGCGTACCGCGATGGTCGTCGTTCTGGCGGTGCTCGCTGTTCCGATGACCGCGTTCGCGTTCGTGGCGGCGTGATGGGCGATGACGAGGCGGAGCGGTCCCGGCGGGCGATCGGGGCGTTGCTGCGTCACGGAACCGGGCTCGGTGCCGGGTGTCTCGCCCTCGGTTCGGTGCTGGCGTTCTGGGAGGCGACGCGGGCGGCGGGTGCCGTCGTGATCGTGGCGAGCCTCGCCGTCTTCGTCGCGCTTCCGGTGGGGCGACTCCTGATCATGCTCGGCGCGTTCCGTCGTGCGGGCGACCGTCACTACACGGTGGTCACGTTCGCCGTGCTGCTCCTCATCGTGCTGACGGCGGTCGTGGCGGTCGTGGTGTGAAGGCGGCCGTGCGCGGGCCCCGTGTCGTCGTGGTGCGCACGCCGAGCGCCGCGACGGACCCTCGTCCTAGACGCCGTCGCGCCACCAGCGGGCGTCGCGATACTCGTCGGGCAGCTGGGCCTCGTCCTCGGACCACACGTCGATGTCGAGGTGTTCGACGCGGGCGTACCAGTCGAGGCGACGTGACGCCGGCAGGGTCGTGCCGCACCACGGACAGTGGCTGATGGCCCAGTAAGACGAGCCGCCGTCGCGGATCGGGATGCCGTACTCGTTGAACTTGGCCGAGTAGTAGATCAGGAAGTCGGGACAATCCCACACGTCGTCGTGGTGCCAACAGGTGCGGTCGATCTCGCCGATCATCATCGCGCAGCAGTGCGGAACCCCTTTGGGGCCCGGGCTTTCCGGGAGGGGATCGAAGATTCGGCCAGCCTGAACGTCCGTCGTCTCTGTCACAACGTCGATGGTGGCCTACCGGCGCAAGTCATCCGTTCATCGGGCGGTTCCGTCCACACACGAGAAAGGGGCGCCCGCGACGCGAGTCACGGGCGCCCCAAGGAACCCCGCCCATAGGATTCCAGGATGGAACGTCTTTACGCGTCGGCGTAGCCGTCGCCGTCCTTGTCGACCAGGGTGGCGTCGATCTGGCCGTCGCCGTCCGAGTCGACGTCGTACGTGTCCAGCATGCCGTCGCCGTCGGTGTCGTAGCCGCTGTAGTTCGAGATGCCGTCACCGTCGGTGTCGACGTGAACCTCGTCGGCGGTGCCGTCACTGTTGAGGTCGATCACCTCGGCGTCGATGTCGCCGTCGTTGTCGTAGTCGACGAGGTACGACGTGTCGGTGCCGTCGCTCTCGACGTAGAGGGTGTCGTCGTCCTGGCCGTCGCCGTCGAAGTCGTCGGTGTAGCTGTCACTGAATTCGGTCATTGCCCTTTGTTCCTGTTCCCGAAAGGTTGTGTGCCCAACGCGTAAAACATACGACGCGATCGACAAGTGTTGAATCATGGATTCGTGCCAGGGCGATTCATGACGTTTCGTCACCGCTATGGCACGATTGGTGGCCGCCACCAGCGCAACCACCGTCGGCGCGTCGGTTAGCGTATGCACCATGACAGCACAGTCCCACGGGTTTTCGACCCGCGCCATCCATGCCGGACAACCGGCCGACCCGACCACCGGCGCCGTTGTCCCGCCGATCTACGCCACCTCGACGTACCTTCAGGACGGCGTCGGCGAGATGCGCAACGGCTACGAGTATTCGAGGACGAAGAACCCGACGCGGCGCGCGCTCGAGGAATGCCTTGCGGCGTTGGAGAACGGACGGCACGGCTTCGCGTTCGCGTCCGGGCTCGCCGCCGAGGACACTCTCATTCGGACTGTTTGCCGCCCCGGAGACCACATCGTCATCCCGAACGACGCGTACGGCGGCACCTTCCGCCTGTTCGACAAGGTCGCGACCCGATGGGGCCTGACCTACACCCCCGCCGCGATCACCGACGTCGACAGTGTTCGCGCCGCGATCACCGAGAACACGAAGATCATCTGGGTCGAGACCCCCACCAACCCCCTGCTCAACATCGCGGACATCGCCGCCCTCGCGCAGGAAGCGCACAACATCGGCGCGATCCTCGTCGTCGACAACACCTTCGCCTCCCCCTACCTACAGCAGCCCCTCGCGCTCGGCGCCGACGTCGTCGTCCACTCCACCACCAAGTACGTCGGTGGTCACTCCGATGTGGTCGGTGGCGCGGTGATCTGTGACGACGACGCGCTCGCCGACCAGCTCGCGTTCCACTCGAACTCCATCGGCGCGATCTCCGGGCCCTTCGACTCCTGGCTCACCCTGCGCGGCGCCAAGACCCTGGCCGTTCGCATGGAACGCCACTGCGACAACGCCGAGCGCATCGTCGAGTGGCTCACCCGACGCGACGAGATCTCGGCGGTCCTGTACCCGGGCCTCGACTCCCACCCCGGTCACGAGGTCGCCGCCAAGCAGATGCGTCGTTTCGGCGGGATGATCTCGTTCCGCATGCGCGACGGGGAGGCCGCCGCCGTCGGCGTCTGCAACCACACTCGACTGTTCACTTTGGGTGAATCGCTGGGTGGCGTCGAGTCCCTCATCGAGCACCCCGGTCGGATGACCCACGCCTCCGCGGCCGGGTCGCCCCTGGAAGTCCCGGCCGATCTCGTGCGGATCTCCGTCGGCATCGAGGACGTCGAGGACCTCCTCGCCGACCTCGACGCCGCGTTCACGGCGAAAGCCTGACACCACGATGAGCTGGCCAGGTGCGACAGCCAGACAGATCGCCAAAGCGGTACGACGCGGTGACGCCACCGCGTCCGTCGTCGTGGCCGAACACCTGGCCGACGCCGGCACCAACGCCGCGCTGCACGGCGCGATCCACGAGACCCGGGACGGTGTGGCGCTCGCCGAGGCCGCGATCGTCGACGAGCTCCCCGATCTCGGCAGTCTGACCCTTGCGGGCGTCCCCGTCGCGGTCTGCGAGCATCTCGCGGTCGCGGGGCAGGCCGCCCGCTTCGGGTCGGAGGCGACCCGGCGGCCCATCGCCGCCACCGACGACGAACCCGTGCGCCGCCTGCGCGGCGCCGGGGCCGTCGTCATCGCCACCACTCGATCGAGCGAACTGGGATTGTGGGCGACCACCGACGACGGTTTCGACCCGCCCGTCAACACGTTCCGCGCCGACCGGGGCATCGCCGGCCCATCCGGTGGCGCCGCGCTGGCCGTCGCGTCCGGCGCGGTTCCGCTCGCGCTCGGGCTGGACGGCCCCGGGACGGCCGGTGGCGTCCGCACGACCGCCGCCGCCAACGGCATTGTCGGTTTCAGTCCCGAGCACGACCCGGCCGCGCACGACGACGACGCGGCGGCGTGGCTGGCGGGAACGACCGGCATTCTCGCGACGACCGTCGGCGACGCCGCCGAGGGATACGCGGCGGTGTCGCGGGCGCTGCCGTCGCGCCTTGGAGCCCCACCCCGGCTTCGGATCGCGGCGACCGACCGCCCGATCATGCCCGGGGTTCCGGGACTCCGGCATCCCCTGGTCACCTGCGACGCCGACACGGTGAAGGCACTGCTGGAAGTGGTGCGGACGTTGACCGACGTCGGTCATGACACGCACCGCGCGACACCGAATCTCGGACCGCGCGCGGCTTCCGCGTCAGCCGGAGCGTGGTCGGCGGCGGCGTATCTGCGCTCGGTGCGCTTCGACCGCCGTCGATTGCAGCGTCGGACGAGGCGGCTCGTCGCCATCGGCGAGAAGACCGTGCAGGGGCGCCTCTACGGAGGGCTGCTCGGCGACGGCGTGCGCACCCGCAATCACGCCCGGGATTGGTTCGGCGAGCGCGGTTTCGACGTGCTCGTGACGCCGGCCCTCGCCGGTCCACCGCCGTCGGCGGGCCAATGGGCGGCCCGAGGTCTGCGGGACAACGTTCGCGCGAGCGCGAAGGCCGCCGTGTTCACCGCTCCGTGGGGCCTGATCGGTTTCCCGTCCATCGTGATCCCCGTCGGTGTGCGCGGCGACGGGCTGCCGTCGGCGGTGCAACTCGTGGCGCCTTCCGGTGGTGCCGCGTTGTTGTTCGATCTCGCCGCGCAGCTGGTGGATCACTTGAAGCCGCGTCGGTACGCGCCGGGGTTGAACCTCTGATCCGTTCCACCACGGCATGATCTGATGTGGACTTTGGTGCGACCCGATGGCCCCGCGTCTGGTGGGAACGCGGGGCCACGGGGTCGATCCAGTGCCGAAGAGTCGCGGGCTCAGGCGACGGGCTGACGCTCGGCGTCGTTCGGCGCGGTGGTCGTGCCCGTCCGGCTCGGGGCGCCCGGCCACCACGTGCGTCGTCCGATGTCGAGGGACAACGCCGGTACCAGTAGCGAGCGGACGATGAGCGTGTCCAGCAGGACTCCGACCGCGACGACGACGCCGATCTGGAGCATGAACACGAGCGGCATCACGATCAGTGCCGCGAAGGTCGCCGCGAGCACGATCCCGGCGGAGGTGATGACGCCGCCGGTAACGGTGAGCGCGTGCGTCACGCCGTCTCGATGTCCTTTGTCGACGACCTCCTCGCGAGCGCGCGTCATGAGGAAGATCGTGTAGTCCACGCCGAGCGCGACGAGGAACAGGAAGCTGTACAGCAGCAGGTTGTCGTCGATCGTGGCGTGCCCGATCAGGTTGAGGATGAGCGCCCCCGCGCCGAGCGCCGCGAGGAACGACAGGACGTTGGCGACGAGCAGCAGGATCGGTGCCACGAGCGAACGCAGGAGCACGAGCAGCACCGCGAAGACGACGACCAGGATGAGCGGAACGATCGTCCGCAGGTCACTGTCCATTGTCGCATTGAGGTCGACGGTGGTCGCGGTGCTGCCACCGACGACCGCGTCCGGATCGGCGGCGTCCAGAGCGGCGCGCAGACGTCGCACCGTGTCCTCGGCGGCGCTTCCGGCGGGGTCGTCGGAGAGGACGACGCGAATGTTGACGTAGTCGCCGTCGATCGAATCGGTGGCGGGCAGAAGGTGGTCGACGCCGTCGGTGTCGTCGGCGATCGCGGCCACCGCGTCGGCGGTGTCGGCCCGGGTGAAGATGTCGACAGGCGCGGAGCGCCCCGCCTCGTAATGCTCGGCCATGAGCTCTTGCCCGACAACGGATTCCGGCTTCGTCGTGAATCCGTCGGCGAGCGTCAGACCGGTCGACAGCGTCGAGACGCCGACGATGAGAGCGAGGAGGACGGCGGTGCTGCCGAGCCACACCGTCCGGGTGCGGCGGGCGACGAGCCGGGCGACCGCGGCCCACAGTCGGTGGTGCCGGGTGGGCGCGGCTTCGTCGACGCGAGGTATCGCCGGCCAGAACACGAAGCGTCCACAGGTGACGAGGAGCGCGGGGAGGAGCGTCGTCATCGTCAGGAACGCGGTGCCGATCCCGATGGCCGCGACGGGGCCGAGCGCGGCCGTCGGTCCGAGATCGGCGACGAGCAGGGTCAGCATCGCGAGGATGACCGTTCCCGCGGAGGCGAGGACGGCGGGGATGGTGCGGGGGAGCGCGACGCGCATCGCGGCGTATCGGTCGGGGTGTCGGTGCAGTTCCTCGCGGTATCGCGCGATGAGCAGGAGCGCGTAGTCGGTGCCGACGCCGAAGACGAGAACGGTGAGGATGCCGGTGGACTGGCTGTCGGCGACGAGCCCGCCGTACTTCGCCAGCAGGTACACGAGACCCTTCGTCGCCTGGATCGCGAACGCCACCGACACCAGCGGCAGGAGCAGCAGGAGCGGGCTGCGGTACGTGATGAGCAGCAGCACGGCGACGATGACGGCGGTGACGACGAGCAGCGTCTCGTCGAGGCCGGAGAACGCCGATTCCATGTCGTTCTGGGCGGCTATGGGTCCGGTCTTGGCGACGGTCAGGCCGTCGGGGTGGTCGTCGAGGATCGGCTGGATCGCGTCAAGGGTGTCCTCGAGCCCGCTCTCGCCGAGATCGGAGACCGGCAGCGAGACGACCAGGAGGACGGCCTCGCCGTCGGTGGACGGCATCGGATCCGGGGTGTGCGAGCCGGGCGCGGCGTGTTCCTGCAGCGCCGTGTCGGCGGTCTCGGCGGCGGTGAGGTCGTCGGCGGTCAGCCCGCCGTCGCGTTGGTAGACGACGAACAGCGGTTCGGTGCCGTCGTCGGCGAAGCGCTCCTCGGCCAGTTGATCGGCGAACACCGATTCGGCGCTCGCGGGGAGGCGCCCGGCGGGGGAGTCGTCGGCGAGTTCGTCGGTGTCGCCGCCGAGGACGCCCGCGGCGAGCATCGCTCCGATCCAGGCGATGAATACGACGAAGCGGCCGATCTTGCCGCCGGGCGCCGCTGTGACGCGTTGCCATGTGGACATTGGTGGGGGCCTCTCGAACCGAATGTGTGGACGGTGCCAGGACTGTCCCGTTTCCGAGACTTCCTCAGCCTGTCCGTTTTCGGCCTCGCCGTCGTCGGCCCGCGGACGGCTTTCAAGGTGCGCGAATACGCGTAGCGGCTACGTCGAACGACGTAGCCGCTACCACTTGGGCGCTGTGTTCGGCGCCGAGCGTCCGTCGCGACGCCGCGATCGCGTCGAGCACTCGATCCGGGTGTCGTGTCGGGAACTTTCGTCGCGTCGGACGTGCTCCCGACCGGAGCAGAGGACTGCCCACGGCACCCGTTGGAACCGCGCGGGGTCGAGGTCGGGAGCCGATGCGGCCCGGCGTTGGCCTGGGCCGATGAGCCGAACCGTCGTGCCGGCCGAATCGGTCTCCTCGTCCCAACCCGGTTCGGGATGGCTGCGGATTCTGCGAGCGCCAACGCCAGGACGTCGCATGGATCCAACAGCTCGGTGGGCGAGTGGGTGCGCTTCACCGTCGTCGAGGTCGCTTGACCGCGAGGCCACCGCGCAGGTCGACGGGATCACCGAAGCCGCGATCGCCGATTTCCTGCGCCGACTCGGAACGACCGGCGTCGTCGTCACGATCGCGCACCGACCGTCCACCGGGATCGACGCCGACCCGATCGTCGTCATGGCCGAGGGCCGCGTCCGTGCCCGGGGAATCCACTCCGAACTGCTCGCCTCCGACGGCCTGTGTCGCGAGCTTGCGGAGGCGCTGAGAATCGGCGACGCCGCCGAGATTCCCTGACACGAGCGGCTTTCGACGTCCAAATGCGCGGTTCGGCGCCTTCGGGCGGATAGGTTCACCCGCGTCAGCACCACATTCGACACAGGAGAACCCAATGCGTGTACGTCACCTACGTGGCCGCCTGTTCGCCGCAGCCCTAGTGGCCGGGGCGGTGGCGTGGGGCGGAACCGCCCNCGACCAGCGCCTCCCGGAACCGATCGACATGATCGTCAACGGTGAGATCGTCGCCCGCGCCACCGAGGACGGCCCCGCCGCCGTCCTCATCGGCGGCCAGCGACTCGACTTCGACAGTGTCGACGCCGCCCAGGAGAGCGGCTGCGGCACGGGCCGGGTCACCGTCCTGCCCAAGCGTGTCTTCGACTCGATCCCCAGCGGCCCCGACCCGTTGTTCGCTGCCCTCGACCGCGACGTCGACGTCGAGCGCATCACCCCCGAGCCGGCCTACCGCGACAACTGCGACACGGTGTACCGCGCCGACGGCCGCGCTCCCGAGGTCATCTTCGCCGAAGGCTTCGCGCCCAAGGACACCAAGGACGGCCAGTACGACGTCAAGCAGTACGTCCTGAAGAACCAGCCCTCGCCGTTCGTCAGCACCACCTACCGCGACGACCTGTACAAGGCCTGGAAGTCGCCCTATTACTACTACGTGGACGCTCCGGGCGGGATCGACGTCAACGAGACCATCGGCGACGACCACAAGTACGCCGACCAGGCCGAGGTCGCCTTCCCGGGCGGCATCGACACCCGATTCATCGTCATGGGCTGCCCCGTCGACCGGGAGACACTGACCATCGACGAGTCCGAATGTGAGGCGAACCCGAACTACCGGCCGTGGCGTCGCTGACCGGCCCGACGGGAACGGTCTCGGTGTCGCTTCGACGCGGCATCGAGACCCGCCCCGCCACGCTCCTGTGGTGGCGCGGCGATCCTTATCGCGTCGAACTCGACGACGGTACGGGCCGCTGCGTCGGCACCGGCCCGGACCTCTTCGCGGCGCTCGTGGAGCTGCGTCGATGCCTCGACGCCGACGGCTGGCTGCCTGCGGTTCGCGGGGGCAGACTGGACGCCTACCCGAGCGGCATGGCTCGCGAGATGGGCGGCGGCGAACGCGTCTACATCAACAGGATGGGGCGGGCGGCCGAGACCGCCGACCTCGTCGACACCCTCGAACCGGAACCCGACGCGTCCACACTCGCGTCAGTGGCGGATCAACTCAGATACCACGAGGACTGGCTGGCCTCGTGAGCCGCTCAGCGGCCCCTCCAGCGACGAGCGCGTCCTCGCGGGACGACGACCTTCGCCAGCAACGCCAGCGCCACGCCGATCATGGCGAACATGGTGAACCGCAAGGCCCAGGCGCGCGCCGCGGCCTCGTCGTCGGTGGCGATCTCCGGCGCGGCGACCGGCAGCAGCCGGTCGGGTTCGACGATCTTGTCGGGCAGGACCGTCGTCATCGCACGGTAGAGGTTCAGCTCGCCGTAACCGACGATCGGGTTCCAGCCCTCCGCGGGGTGATCCGCGGTCGCCATGAGCCGGGCCGCGATCTCGTCCGGTGTCGCTTTAGGATAGTAGCTCTTGATCAGGGCGGCGGCGGCCGACACGTACGGGGCCGCGAAGCTCGTGCCGCCCTCCTCTCGACGCCCGTACCCGTCGCCGGCCGGAGCCGGGCCGTCGATCTCCTCGCCGGGGGCGGCGATGTCCACGTAGTCGCCGATGCTCGACGAGTCGACGTGGGCTCCGTCCTTGCCGATACCGGCGACCGCGATGACGTTGTCATAGGCGGCGGGGTACTCGAGCTTTCCGTTCGCGCCACGGTTTCCGGCGGCCGCGACGATGACGATGCCGGCCTTGTGGGCGTCCTCGATCGCGTCCTCGAGCGCGACGGTGTGAATCGCGGTGAGGGACAGGTTGATGACGTCGGCGCCGTCCTCGATCGCCTGCCGGACCGCGTTGACGACCGGGAGAGTCGAGTCCTTGCTGGTCGAGCTCTCCATGTTCTCGATGACCCGGTACGACAGGATCTTCGCGTGCGGCGCGAGGCCGTGGAACGGGGACTCCTCGGTCTCACGACCGGCGATGATGCCCGCGACGAGCGTTCCATGGCTGGCCATGTCGCAACGCGCGCCGCGCTCGTCGGCCGCCAGGTCGTACGCCGTGACCTGCCCGTCGAGGACGGGATGCTCGCCCACTCCCGAGTCGATGACGGCGACCTTCACCCCGGCGCCCCGGGTCAGCGACCACACCCGTTCGGGCTGCAGGCGAAGCAGCGGCCACGGTGTCTGGCCGAGCTTGTCGTCTCGGGATTCGGCGTCGCACTCCTCCGCGAGCGCGGCTGGGGAGAAGGCGACGATCGTCGCGAGGGCAACCGCCAGACACGCGAGGGCGGAGGCGAAACGCTGCGGCAACGTAGTCATGGCGAACCTTTTCGGCCGTACCGGTGGAGGGGGTCGTCGACGTCGTCGATGCGGAGCGGGTGGTGGTCGACGCCGACCACTTCGGGATCGTATCGGGTCTGGGCGGACGCCGTGCAGGCGCGACGTTCGCCCTCGGGGGCGCATCCATCATGGATGCACGTGCTGTTCGTCGCGTCGTCCGGTGGATCGGTCGCGATTGGGGAGAGGGCGGGAATCGCCCGCACACTGGTCGTATGCGGGCGATCCCGAAGCCCACCGTCGCGCCTCGCTCGATCCGAGACGACGCGCGAACGCTAGTCGTCGTGCGGGGCGATCGGCACCCGGTCGTGGTGACCGGTGACGATGTTGGCGAAGTGCTCGCGCGCCTGGTTTCCTTCGATCCAGTAGCCCGAGTGGTTCTCGACGCCGCCGAACCAGGACTCCGTCGCGTTGTCGGACGGGAAGACCCGCGCGCCGAAGTCGGTGTCGAGGGGGTCGTTGCCGTGGGTCTGGGTGGCCCATTCGATGATGTCGCCCTCGGCGCGCGTCGCCCAGACGATGCCGTTCTCCATGCCCAGGTACTGGCCGACGTTGTCGACGCTTCCACCGGGGCTGGCCACGAGCACCAGGTTGTCGATGCCCAGGTTCGCCTGCGACGCGACGTGACCGACCGTCGACGAGCCGTAGGAGTGGCCAAGCAGGGTGTTGTTGGAGAGCTCGCCCTGGTGGGTGGCGCGCAGACCCTGTTCGAAGTTCGTGAGGTCGGCGGCGCCTTCCTCGAAGTACTTCTCACGCATCGCGGCGAACACCTGGTTCGGAGCGTCGTAGCCGAGCCAGGTGACGGCGGCCGTGCGCTGGCTCGGGTCGGCCGCCGTGGCGTCCGCCTGCATCCACAGTGCCCGGTCGACGTCCTTGCCGATGTTGCCGACCTCGGTGCCCATGCCGGGCACGTAGGTGACGATGTTGTTGGCCGTGTCGGGGTTGCCCGCCGAGATGACGACCTTGCCGTCGTCGGCCGAGTCGTAGTGGATGAGGTGCAGCTTCTCCGTCGACCCGTGCAGGTCGGTGCGGTTGGCCTGCTCCCGGATCATCTCCAGGTTCTCCATGCGCTCGTTGAGCCCGCGGAGTTCCCGGTTCGCCTGGGCCAGTTCGTGGCTCGGACCCCGGTTGTAGACCTCCTGGCGGGCCAGCTCGTCGCGGCGGGCCTTCATCTCGTCGATGCGGGGATCGAGGTCGCCGATCTCCTTGTCGACGGCGAGACGGTTCGCCTGATCGCGGGCCGTGATCGGGACCCCGTCGAGACTGCCGATCTGCTTCGAGTGGGAGTTGATGAGGCCTTGTTGCTCGGCGCCCGACAGACCGTTCCACCAGTCGTTGACGGCCTTCGGGTCGGTGCCGCGTTCGGGGACCTGAAGCGCCGTACCGGGAGACGCTTGCCGTACGGGCGTGAGACCGGCGACCTGGACGAGCGCGGCCTGCGCCTGCTGGTCGGCCTGGCTGGCCTGCATGATCGCCTGGGACAGGTAACCGTGGACCTGCTGCGCTCGCGCCTGCGCCATCGCGACGGCGGCGGGCGACGGGCTCGGGCCGAGCGCCGCCACGTTGATGTGGACGGTGCCGTTGGCGTCGATGCTGCCGGGGATGGACGGCGCCATGCTGATGGCGGATTCCAGCGTCTGCTTCGCCTGGTTGACCTGGTTGGCGAAGGTCGTGATGATGGTGTCGACGCGACCGTAGGCGGAGGCCGTCTCGTGGTAGTCGGTGGCGTGCCGGGTCAGCGACTGGACCGCTGCCGACGCGTCGGTGCCCTCCCACGACGCCGACAGTGAACGTCGATGTCCGGTCGTGTCCGCGCCGAACTGGTCGAGTTCGCGGGCGAGTTTGCGTGCCAGGTCTGCGAACTCGATGAGTGGCTCCGGCGTCGATTGACGCAGTTGAGCGAAGGTAACCATGGGCTAGAACACCTCCGACAGGTCGATGGACTGGAAGTTGTTCGCCTGGGCACGGTCGGTCTCCGAGTGGTTGTCGGCGGCGGTCACCACATTGGATCCGACGGTTCGGGACGTCTCGGCCAGCCGGGATGTGTGCTGGCTCAGGCGACTGACGACTTCGCGCAGCGTTGCGACCGTTGCGAAGCCCTCGTTTCCTTGCAGGCTTCCCTGCATCTGGCTGGATACCCGGTTGAGGTAGGACTCGGCGTCGTCGCCGATGACGCTGATCTTGCCTCCCACCCCTCGAACCTGGGTTTTATCGATGAACACGCGGCGTCCTTTCGTACTCACGACGGGGGCGATGAGGGGGTGTCCCGTCACTGCGCCGTACGGCCGCAGGGGTCTGACTCGACCGGTAACGGGGCAACCGCTGAGGGCACCCGATTGACGACATGTGGACACCTTAAGGCCGATCGGGGCTCAAGGGAAGAGACAAATTGAGACCTTTGACTTGGCCGTTTGGGTCGTCTTCGCTCTTCGCGGCGGTGGTGGGAGTGGAATGCGCTTTCGTTGCGGCACCGGCGTACCCGCGAACGACGGCGGCGATCGCGAGTGTTTCGCGATCGCCGCCGTCGAATGGTTCGAGCACTACATCGTGTTGACGATCAGTCCGATGTGGGTGAAGTAGTTCAGCGCCCCGAACAGGAAGAACGCCAAACCGGCGAGCCACCACACGACTCCGATGATCGTCAGGACCAGCTTGTTGCGGTGGCGCAGTCCCAACGGGGCGAGCACCGCGCCGATCCCGACGAGCGCGTACAGGCCGGAGATGAAGATCGCCTCGACCAGTGGATAGTCGGCGAACTGTCCCGAGATCGGTTCCTCCGGCGGTGCCGCGAACAGCTGATTGTCGATGCCCGCCGCGGCGATGCCGAAGCACGCGAGCCCCATGCCGCAGACGAAGATCGACACGGGGCCGCCCGTGACCGTGATGGCGGCCATCCGGTCGGTCCCCGTGATGGTGCTTCCGCGCCTCCACAGGAACACCGACGCGCCGAGCAACAGCACCCCGAACGCGAGCGCGGGCTCGCCGAAGATGATGTTGTCGAACGGGAACCCGCCCGCCGCCAGCGGCCACGTCAACGTCATGTGCAGGCCGGTCGTCGTCAGGATGAAGCCGAGGATCGCGAACGACAGCGCGTATCCCTCCGCCGAGTACTCCCGGTTCATCCACAGCCGACGACCGAAGCCGACGACCGACATGAGCCCGGCACCGGCCGCGACCGCCATGATCGTGTTGTACGTAGGCATCGCGGCCCAGTCGATTATTAGTTCATCCCCCACAAAAGCAGCGTACGGCCACTTGAGAGTGACCGTACGCCGTTTTGCGTATCTGGGTTGTCATTTCGCAGGTTGCCGACTCCGTAGCGATGTCACATTGGACGGCCATGCCAGCGACGCGATGTCGGAGACGGCCGCGTCCATTCTCGCCGCGCTCATTTCCTCCCGGAGTGCCGCGACTTCTTCGCGGAGCGCCGTGACGTGTGCTCGACTGCGGCGCTGCGACTGGATGCACGCGACGCCGGTTGCGATGACTGCGAGGATGACCGCGCCCGTGATTGCCACGGTCTGTGGGTCGGGGTCGCCGCCCAGGTATAGCGCCAGTGCGATGACGCAACCGAGGCCAGGCGCGGCCACGGTTGCGGCGGCCGTCAGCGTCGCCCTGTCTTGCGCCGGGGAGGCGGGTGGTGTTGTCATGTGGTGTCCCCTGTGTCCGGTGTGGTGCTCACCCAAGCCGGATCACGATCGTATGTTTTCGCATCACTCCCTGTCATGGGCCGAATGGCCATGATCGTTAGCTAGCCGCTTCGTCATCCTCATTAGATCCGTACTGACGGCGCATCATCCGTAGGACTGTGCGGATTTCCTGCGCCTCCTCGGGCGTGATCCTGCGTCGCTTCAGGATTTCCTGGATCGCGAGGAGGTCGTCATCCTCCACTGTCGGGAGTGGCTGTGGCGCCATGGTCTGTGGGTCAGCGACCCATCCGAACATGGAGAACGGCTCCTGTGTGGGTAGGCCGAGTCCGGCACAGAACCGCTCGACGACCGGCCGGGTGGGTATGCCTCCATCCCATTCGCCGTTGGTCCAGCGGTACAGCATGGAGCGGGGGGTGCCGGACTCCCTCGCTACACGGCTGACGCTCCATCCCTGGGTGTCTCGGAAGTGGGTGAGGACGCGGTCCACCCATCGCTGAAACGCGCTGAGGTCGGGCAGTGTCCTGGACATGGGACGAGGGTATGTCCTAAATCTGGGACGGCGTTCCCGGATGGGTGGTTTGTCTCTATCTCGGGACAGCATGGGCATGCGCTCGCGTCGACGTTTGGTCCCTCGGTCGATGATTCGGATCTGTGTCACAGGTGGATGCTATGTCCTACATCTCGGACAGGAAATCAACCGTTCGGGCGACTGTCTCTATCTCAGGACAACCGCTACGATTGTCCCATGATCGGGACAATCGAGATTCGCTATCGTCCTCCTGGGGGGACGACGCCTGGGGCGTACACCCCCATCCGGGAGGCTGCCCGTCTCATCGGTGAGTCGCGGCGGAACATCGATCGCCGTATCGCGGCGGGGGAGATGCGGTCCGTCAAGATCGCGGGGATCACGTGTCTCAGGACTGAGGACGTCGCGTCCCTCATGGCCTCGCGGGGCGGTGCGGCATGAAAGACGGCCCACGCCCCGGAGGCCCAAAGCCCGGAGGGGCGCCGAACCCCGGCGGGGGACCACCTCGCGAGGAGCGACTCGCCGAGATCCGCCGCCTCGCCCAGACGCCCCTAGTCCTCAATGCACCTCCGCTGGACGACGAGCAGCAGCACACGGTCGCGATCGCGTTCGCGGCAGTGACCACCCTCCGCGTCACCGCCGCCGCTCGCCCCCCCGGCGGCGGCGGGTCACTCCACAGCCTCCCGACCCGCATCCCATCTCGATCAGCCGCACCAGCGGCAGCGGGTCGGGGCACAACCTCCGCGGCTGCCTAGCCGACGGAGCAAGAAAGAAGGCCGCCCGGTGCAGGAACACCGAACGGCCACACAGGACAACCACTGAAAGGAAGTGTCCCGATGTTGGACTACGATACCCGACCCGCGATCCTCGCCGAGGACGCCGAAGCGCTGATCACTCAGCTCGCCGATGCGCTCACCGGCTGGGACTACTCCAGCTCCGACAGCGTTCGCATGTGGACGCTCGTCGACCCGGCCGAGGACTGGACGATCGCCGCGAAGGTGGACCGCCCTGAAGTCATCGTGCGCCATGACGAGCTGGGGCGCGACCGCGCCACGACCCGTCTCCTCGGCGTCTCCCCGGCCGTCATCGTCTCCGTCCTGATCGCGCTCGGCGCGCCGGAGGTGGAGTAGCCATGACTGTCGAGCAGTCCTATGTGATCCGCTACCTCCGCCCGGTCACGGTCACGATCCCGGACGTCCACGAGGACGAGGCCCGCCTTCAGGTCGAGGCGTTCCTCGACGGTCGCCGCGCCGCTGGCCCTGACTGGGTGTTCGCTGCCGAGCCTGCGTTTATCGATAGCGCCCGGCTCCAGCTGATCGAGGTGGCGCCGTGAGCAACCTCGCCACGTTCTTCGTCCTCTTCGGCGGCATGGCCACAGTGGTCACGCTCGCCTGCTCCTTCTTCGCGTGGGTGATCATCCGCGTCGGTGACGCCCGCTACCACCGCCGTGAACCCGCCCGCATCCGACGTCACCGCCGCGCGGTCCGCGATCACTACGGCCGGGCCGTCGCCGAAGCGCTCGCGCTCAACGAAACCGGGGACACACAGCCACTCGACCGCGGGTGGCTGCCGCCCCGCCCGACGGCTCACCGCGGGTTCCACCGCCGCCGCGAGGGACTCCCGCGCGATGGCCGCCCACTCGACGAGCGCGAAGCGGGCGTGTGGAGCGAGATCGTTCAGCACGAGACGTCCGCCTCCGGCTGGTTCGACATCCCCACCACCACTGAGGAGACACCGTGAGCAACAACAACATCCATGACGCCGTGGCCGAGGTCGGCCGCGCCCTGGGCATCGAGATCGACGTCATGCCGGACACCGGTCGGGACGACCCGGCGCACCGCCTGGCCGAGCTGGAGCGCGACGCCGCGCACTGGCGAGATCAGGCGGAGCTGTGGGAGGACGTCGCCGACAGCCTCAGCACGGAGCTGGCGACGTCCACCCGCCGGGCCGACGAGCTGGAGCGCGAGAACGCCGAGGCCGCTGCCACGACGGCGGAATGGCGCTCCGTCGCGAAAGAGACCGCGCTCCGCCTGGTCGACGAGATGTTCGAGGCCGAGCAGCTCCGCCGCCAGGTCGCCGCGCTCCGTGCCGCCGACAACGCGCACCCCTTCTAGCCACCCCTCGCCCGGCCGTCCTCTGTGGCGGCCGGGCACCCCGAACGGGACCACCACATGAACCACACGCAAACCACACAGGACACTCCGCCGGTTTACGGCCCGGACGGATTCACCCCCATCGGAGAAAGGCCGCCGTTCTAATGGGACAACTCACTCCACGACAGGAGGACGTCCTCCTGAATCCTCTCCATCCCAACCGCGTGAAGCAGGTACAGGGCATGGCCCACCTGGAGGCGTGGGACGTCCGCCGCTACCTCACGAGGATCTTCGGTTTCGGCGGGTGGGACTTCGAGATCCGCGAGTCCGCCATGGTCTCGCACGTCGCCGAGGAGCGTCAGAAGAAGAGCGGCGGCGGGTCGTACGTTGCGCACACCGTCATCTATCGGGTCACCGGGCGTCTCGTCGTCCGCGACCTGAATGGGTTCCGTCTGGCGCACTGGGACGACGCCGCGACCGGCGACGGCCCCAACCAGCCGAGCCTGGCCGACGCGCACGACCTCGCGTTGAAAACCGCCGTCTCGCAGGCGCTCAAGCGCTGTGCCGTGAACCTGGGCGACCAATTCGGGCTGTCGCTGTACAACAACGGCAGCACCGATCCGGTGGTCCTGCAAACGCTCGCCGGTCCGCCGAAGGCCCGGAACACCGACGAAAACGGCGACACCGTGATCGGGCTGGGTGAGGCGCCATGAAGGAACACGCACGCCGCGCTGTCGCGGCCCGTCTCGTCGCCGACACCGTGAAAGCGGCTGGCGACGATGCCAAGCGCGAGATTGCCGACGCCTTCGACCTCACTGGCGCTGATCGGGTGCGCGTCACCGACGACGACGGCACCGCCCTCGGCACCGTGTCCCGCACGAAGGGCCGCGTCACGGCCCGCGTCGTCGACGCCGAGGCTTTCGCCGCGTGGGTCGCTCAGGCGCACCCCGAGGCGATCGTCACGACCGTTGACCCCGCATGGCGTGACCGGCTCCTCGTTGCCGTCCGCGCCCTCGGCGACCCCGTGGACTCCGAAACCGGCGAGGTCATCCCCGGTGTCGAACTGGCCGAGGGCGCGCCCTCGATCAGCGTCCGCCCGACCGACGCCGCCCGCGACCGCATGGCCGCGCTCCTGGCCGACACCGGCCTACTCGGACTCCCCGGAGGCACCAGTGAATGACGAACCCATGAACCCGGTCGCGATCGAGGAGTCTATTCGCAACGTGTCTGGCCGGATCGCGGCCGGCGTCACGGTGTGCAGCGACGCGTACAAGGCGTACCTGACCGCCGATCGTGCCTACGACCTGGCGTACGCACGGGCGTACCTCGACGCCGACGGCCCCGCGCACGAACGGCGCTACTCCGCCGAAGTCGCCACCACCGAGGATCGGACCGCGCGCGACGTCGCGGACGTCGCCTACCGGCACGCCGACCGGCTCGCGCGAGCCCTGGAGTCGGAGCTCCGCGCGCTTCAGTCCGTCGGCGCCAGTGTCCGCGCGATGTACTCCGTCGCTGGTCGGGGGGAGTCATGAGCCGCCGCAGCACCGGCCCCGACGCCGCGACTGTCGATGCCGTCATGGAGCGCGACGGCGGGTGCATCCTCTGTTCGCAGCAGCGGGGGTGCCAGATCCACCATCGGCAGCCCCGGCAGATGGGCGGCACGAAGGACCCCGCGATCAACAGCCCGTCGAACTTGATCGTCCTGTGTGGTGACTGTCATCGCCGGGTCGAGTCGCATCGCGCGGACGCTGAGGCGCACGGGTGGATCGTGCGGCGGCCTTACATCCCCTCGCACGAGCCGATCTTGCGGCGCGGCGTGTGGGTCTACCTCCTCGACGACGGCGAGGTATCCGAGACCGAACCCCTCTTCATCCAGACAGGAGAGTCCAATGTCTAGTCTTCGTGAACGCCCCCGAGCGCTCCGCCGTTTCGCCCGTGACCTGGCCGAGCGCAAGGCGCCCGCGATGCGGGCCGACATCATGCGGCTGCCGCTCGAAGAGATCGTCGACCTGACGCTCATTCTCCTGGCCGAGGTGGATCCGGCGCGACTGGCCGACCAGCCCGCGACGCGCACGTGTCAGCGGTGTGGGCGCCGGTACTCGCCCCGGTGCGGGACGCAGACGTTCTGTGGCGGCCTGTGCCGCGCCGCCGCGACAGGCCCCCGAGAGCACACCTACGACGCCTCAATGGATCTGCCATGACCTACCAGGAATGGCTGCGTGAGCGCGGGTGCGGGCGGAAACGTCGGTACCCGCGCAAGCGGGACGCGCAGCGGGCGCTCCCCGCGCTCGCTCAGGCGCTCGCTGAGGACCCCGCCATGTGGGCCGCGTACCGCTGCCCCCACTGCCACACACACCATCTGGGCCACAAGGGAGCCACCCCATGACCGAGTACGCCATCCGCATCACCGACATCGACACCAAGGCCTGTCAGATCGTCACCCTCCCCGCAGGGTCGACCCTGGAGCATGCCCGCCGCAACGCCGACAGCATCGCCGACCCGTGGTCGTGGATCGTCGTCGTCACCCGCACCGTTCCCGCGACAAAGTGGACGGAGGTGACGGCATGAACGAGTTGCGCCACACCGCATCCACCATCACCGACGACGACCTCGCGCGGCTCTACGACGACCGCGACCGAGCCCGCGAAGCCCTGCGGATCACCGAGGAGCGCCTCCGGTCGGCGCTGCGCCAGACCATCGTCGAGCGCGACATCGCGCGACGTTGTGCCGTCGCCCTGGAGCAGCAGTCGGCCGAGCGCTCCGCCACCGTGGCATACGCCGCCTCGCGAGTGGACGTCGCGGCGACCCGCGTCGACACCGCCGAACGGCACGGGCGGCCGATCGTTCCGGGCGTGCTCCACGGCCAGCTCCAGCGGATCGCCCAGACCCTGCGCAGCGCGCAGGAAGTAGGCACCGATGGCTGAGTACACCCTGGACATGCCCGCACCCGACACGTGGCTGAACTCCAACGACCGGATGAAGTGGCAGCCGCGCCACCGCCTGACGCGGACGTGGCGCCACGCTGGCCAGACATGGGCGCTCGCTGCGCTCCGACGCGGCGACCTCGCGCGGATCACCGGCCCCGTCGAGATCGTCGCCGCCGTCCGCCGCGACACCGCGCGCGGCCGTTCCGACGCCGCGAACAGGTACCCGACCGTTAAGGCGGTCGTGGACGGCCTCGTTGACGCCGGGGTGCTCGTCGACGACTCCGACCGGTACGTGACGTCGCTGAAGATGGTCGCTGGCCCGACCACCACCACGGTCGGCGGACGCCTCGTCCTGACCATCCGGGAGGTGACCGAGTGACGAAGTGGGACGTGTTCGCGGCGGTGAAGGGCTCGGCGCTGCCGCCTCCGGCTCGGCTGGTGATGGTGATGCTGCTCGACGCCGCCGACGCGGACACGTCCCGCATCCCTGACGAGTGGACGCCGAGCCTGACGCAACTCGCGGGCTGGACGGGGCTGTCTCGTGCGTCGGTCGCGCAACAGTTGAACCTCTTGGAGGCCCTGGGATGGGTGAAGCGTTCGCGCCCGACCGTCGCCGCCGCGCGGGCGAAGAAGGAGCGCACGAAGTACACATTGGCCGCCGGGGCCGCCCCGGAGCCGAAGGAGAAGACGCCTCGGAAGGCTAGTCCAGGAGGTGGACTAGTCCAGGACATGGACCAGTCCGCTAGTCCAGGACATGGACCAGATACCGGTAGCACTAGTCCAGGACATGGACCAGAGCTAGTCCAGGAGGTGGACCAGGCTAGTCCACCTCCTGGACNAGNNCTNGTCCAGGAGGTGGACACTATCCCCCCAC
>NZ_CBCRZX010000017.1:55899-82860 GCF_965137155.1 Stackebrandtia soli | reverse complement strand
TTGCGAAAACACGCCTGTTTCCGACATTTGCCCAACCAAGCGNGCAATTTGCCCAACCAAGCGACGAATGGGGAGGGGACGGAGCAGCGGAGTGCGGCGGGGGCAGGAGGACAGCGGAGCAGAGCGGGGTCGAGCGGAGTCGGGCGGAGCAGAGCGGAGTCGAGCGGAGTCGGGCGGAGCAGAGCGGAGTCGAGCGGAGCAGGGCGGAGTCGGGCGGAGTCGGGCGGAGTCGGGCGGAGTCGGGCGGAGTCGAGCGGAGTCGACTGGCACGAATGTCGTTAGAGGAACGACCTGCGTCTCGGTCCGGGTCCCCCAAACTCCGGACTTTGCCCGCCGGGCCGGTCTATGGTCCGAAATGTGTCGATAACAGACGGTGGACGGTGGCGTGGGCTCGCCGGGTGCGCGGTCGCGGTGGTGGTTGCGGCGGGTGCACTGTCGGCGTGCGGCGACGAATCGGGCGTGCCGGTCGTCAATGTGTACAACGCCCCGCAAGAGAACCTCGGGCAGATCGTCGATCGGTGCAATGAGGAGGCGGACGGCGCCTATCGCATCGTGCTGAACACCCTGCCGCGTGACGCCGACGGCCAGCGGGAACAGATGGTGCGTCGACTCGCCGCGGCGGATCCCGGCATGGACGTGCTCGGCATCGACGTGACGTGGACGGCGGAACTCGCGTCGGCGGAGTGGATTCGGCCCTGGCCGAAGGAGTACCGCGAGGAGGCGGAGGACGGCGTCCTCGACGCTCCACTGACGACCGCCACCTTCGAGGACGAGCTGTTCGCGGCTCCGTCCAACACGAACGTCCAGTTGCTCTGGTACCGCGCGGATCTGATGCCGGAACCGGCGCAGACGTGGGATGAGCTGATCGACGTCGCCACGGATCTCGCCGCCGAGGACCAGCCGCACTATGTGGAGGTCACGGGCGCGCAGTACGAGGGGCTCGTCGTCTGGTTCAACAGCATGGTCGCCGCCGCGGACGGGTCGATCCTCAACGCCGCAGGTGACGCCGTCGAGTTGGGCGCGCCCGCGGTGAAGGCCCTCGAGCAGATGCGGAACTTCGCGACGTCGGAGGCGGCGAACCCGTCGCTGTCGAACACTCAGGAGGACACGGCCCGACTGGCCGTCGAGAGTGGATCGAGTTTCGCGGAGTTGAACTGGCCGTTCGTGTACGCGTCGATGGTCGCGAACAAGCCCGACATCGCGGAGAACTTCCGGTGGGCGCCGTACCCGGGCATCGACGGCCCCGGGCGGTCCCCGTTGGGCGGCGCGAACTTCGCCGTCAGCACCTACTCCGAGCACCCGGAACAGTCCTTCGAGGCCGCGTTGTGCCTGCGCGATCCGGAGAGTCAACTGTGGTCGGCCGTCAACGACGGTCTGCCGCCGACGATCGAGTCGGTCTACGACGAACCGGAGATGGCGGACACCTATCCAATGCGCGACGCGATCCTCGAGGCGTTGAAAACCGCCGTCCCACGTCCCGTCACACCCGTCTACCAGAACGTGTCGACGGTGACGTCGGCGATCTTGTCGCCGCCCGCGGCGATCCAACCGCGTGACGACGCCGATCGGCTCGCCGCCGCGATCCGTGACGCCTTGGACTCCAAGGGGGTGCTGCCGTGACGACGACCGGTGACGAGGTGAAGGCGGGTGAGCGGCGCCTCGGCCTGCTGCTGTGCGCGCCCGCGGCGATATTCATGCTGCTGGTGGCGGGCTGGCCGATCGTGTATTCGGTGCTGCTGTCGTTCCAGCGCTACGACTTGCGCTTCCCCGACGATTCGGGGTGGATCGGTCTCGGCAACTACGTGACGGTCCTGACGAACGAGTTCTGGTGGAACGCGTTCGGAGTGACGGTGCTCGTGACGGTCATCAGCGTCGCGATCGAATTGGTGCTGGGCATGGCCTTCGCCGTCGTCATGTACCGCACGCTCGTCGGGCGCGGCACCGTCCGCACGGTGCTGTTGATCCCGTACGGGATCGTCACCGTCGTCGCCGCGTTCGGCTGGCTGTACGCGTGGACGCCCGCGACGGGTTGGCTCGCGGCGATGCTTCCGGAGGGGACGGCGCCGTTGACTCAGCAGTGGCCGGCGATCGCGATCATCATCCTCGCCGAGGTGTGGAAGACGACTCCGTTCATGGCGTTGCTGCTGCTCGCCGGTCTGGCGCTGGTGCCGGACGAGTTGCTGCGGGCGGCGTCGATGGACGGTGCGAGCCGGTGGCAGCGGTTCACGAAGATCACGCTGCCGTTGATGCGCCCGGCGATCGCGGTGGCCCTGCTGTTTCGCACCTTGGACGCGTTCCGCATCTACGACAACATCTACGTCCTCACCGGTGGCGCGCAGAACACCGGCTCGGTTTCGATCATCACGTACACGAATCTCGTCAGCGGCCTGAACCTCGGCATCGGTTCGACGATGTCGGTGCTCATCTTCATCTCGGTCGCGCTGATCGCGTTCGTGTTCATCAAACTGCTCAACACCTCCGCGCCGAACATGGGAGGCCGCCGATGACCAGCAAGAGACTACAGTGGACTGCACTGGACATCGTGGTCGTGGCGTTCGCGCTGATCCCGGTGCTGTGGTTGACGTCGCTGTCGTTGAAGGACCCGTCGACGATCGCCGACGGCGGGTTCTTCCCGAGCAAGTGGACGTTCGACAACTACGTCAACGTGTTCACCGACGGCGGGTTCCTGCGCCCGCTGATCAACTCGATCGGGATCGCGGGAATCGCGACGCTCATCGCGATCCTGCTCGGGACCTTCGCGGCCTACGCGATCGCCCGGCTCGACTTCCCCGGCCGCAACGTCATGCTCGGCGCCGCACTGCTCGTCGCGATGTTCCCGCAGGTGTCGCTCGTGACGCCGCTGTTCAACATCGAGCGGACGCTCGGTCTGTTCAACTCGTGGCCGGGCCTGATCCTGCCGTACGTGACGTTCGCGCTGCCGCTGACGATCTACACGATGTCGACGTTCTTCCGTGAGATCCCGTGGGAACTCGAGAAGGCCGCCAAAATGGACGGAGCGACGTCGTTCCAGGCGTTCCGCAAGGTCATCGTCCCGCTCGCGACGCCCGGCATCGTCACGGCCGCGGTGCTGGCGTTCATCCAGAGCTGGAACGACTTCCTGTTCGCCATCTCGCTGACGTCGACCGAGAAGGCCCGCACCGCTCCGGCCGCGATCTCGTTCTTCACGGGCGCGTCGCAGTTCGAGGACCCGACCGGTTCGGTGTCCGCGGCGGCCGTGATCGTGACGATCCCGATCGTCGTCTTCGTGCTCATCTTCCAACGACGCATCGTCAGCGGTCTGACCGCCGGCGCGGTGAAAGGGTAGGGCCCGGTATGGCTGAGATCGTCCTCGACAAGATCGCCAAGCGCTACCGCGGCGGTGCCGACGTGATCAAGGAGATCTCGTTGACCATCGCGGACGAGGAGTTCCTGATCCTGGTCGGGCCGTCGGGCTGCGGGAAGTCGACGATCCTCAACATGATCGCCGGCCTGGAGCCGATCACCAGCGGCGAACTGCGCATCGGCGGCACCCGGGTCAACGACAAGCCCGCGCAGGACCGCAACATCGCCATGGTGTTCCAGTCGTACGCGCTGTACCCGCACATGACGGTCCGCGAGAACATCGCGTTCCCGTTGACGATCGCCAAGACCCCGAAACGCCAGATCAAGCAGAAGGTCGGCGAAGCCGCCGAGATCCTCGAACTGACGGAACTGCTCGACCGTCGGCCCGGCGAACTCTCCGGTGGCCAGCGGCAACGCGTCGCCATGGGTCGCGCGATCGTGCGATCCCCCGAGGCGTTCCTCATGGACGAGCCGCTGTCCAACCTGGATGCCAAGCTGCGGGCGCAGATGCGGACGTCGATCTCGCGACTGCAGAAGAGCCTCGCGACGACGACCGTCTACGTGACGCACGACCAGACCGAGGCGATGACGCTCGGGGATCGCATCGTCGTCCTCCGCGACGGCATCGCCCAACAGGTCGGCACCCCGGCGGACCTGTACGAACGCCCGACGAACCTGTTCGTCGCCGGGTTCATCGGCTCACCACCGATGAACTTCCTGCCCGGGATGATCGAGAACGGTCGGGTCCAGACGTCGATCGGTGCGCTTCCGTTGTCCGACAAGGCGAAGACCGAGCTCGCCGAGGCCGAGTCGACGCGGGACGTCATCGTGGGTCTGCGCCCGGAGGCCTTCGAGGACGACGCGCTCGCCACCGGGGAGGGCCGCTACACGTTCACCGACGGCGTCGACATCCTCGAATCGCTCGGCCCGTACAAACTCGCGTACTTCAATCTCGAGCGGCCCGCGTCGTCGGAACGCCTGACCGAGGTCGCGCAGGTGACCGGGGCCGCCGACCGTTTCGGCACGGCGCAATTGATCGCGCAGCTCGACGCCCGCAGCAGCGTCACCGAGGGCGCGAACCTGACGGTCAGCTTCGACCCGCACGACGCGCTGCTGTTCGATCCGCAGTCGGGCGAACGCATCGGGCACCTGGCCTGACCGACAATCAACATCGGATCGATACGGTCGCGGGCGAAGGGCGGGCGGGGGCAATCGCCCTGTCGGGTCTCATCCGACGGCCCTCACCTCGCCGTCGAACCGTCCTGCCTCAGGTGACGAAGGCGCCGACACCGACTCCGCCTAACCGAATCCGCCCGCGCGACGTCTCCGGTGTCGGTTCCCGACACGATCTTCGTCGGCGCGAAACCGCCGAGACGGGGCTCCGCCGGGCTTGCCTGTGACGGTGTCGGTGCGCGAGACTCGTCACTCATGACGCCCACCTCTCGAGCCCGGCTCGCCGTCAGTGTCGCGTTCGCCGTCCACGGTGTCGTCTCCGCGTCGTGGTTGCCGCACATTCCCCAGATCAAGGCGGCGCTCGACCTGTCCGAGGGACAACTCGGTCTGGTGCTGCTGGCACCACCGGCCGGGGCGATCCTCGCGATGCCGTTGACGGGCGCGTTGTGCGCGCGGTTCGGCAGCGCGGCCGTCACGAAGGTGACGATGCCGTTGTACGCGGCCGGCTTCACGGCGGTAGGCGCGGGCGTCGGGGCGCCATGGACCCTCGCGGCGGCGCTGCTGCTCGCCGGCGCGCTCATCGGTTCCTTCGACGTCGCGATGAACGCCCAGGCCGCCACGGTCGAACGCGCCGCCGGCACCCCCATCATGGGTTCCTTCCACGCGGTGTGGAGCCTCGCGGCGGCGGCCGGTGCGGGCATCGGCGGGCTCGCCGCGCAGTGGGAAGTCCCGTTGTTCGCACAACTCGCGGCGCTGGGCTCCGTCGGCGTCGTCGCGGCCCTCCTGTTCGGACGATTCCTGCTGCCGGACGGCCCGGTGGACGCGTCGGCCACGAAACGACGCGGGTGGCGTTTCGAACGCGGCCTCCTCATTTCGTCCCTTGTGGCGTTCGCGGCGCTGCTCGCGGAAGGCGCCGCGGCGGACTGGAGCGCGTTGTTCCTACAGCAGACGCAGGACGCGGGGCCGTTCGTCGCCTCGCTCGGATACACGATCTTCTCGATCGCGATGTTCGTCGGCAGGCTCGCCGGTGACCGTCTCGTCGGCAGGTACGGGCGCGGGCGCAGCATCGCCACGGCCGCCCTGTCCGGTGGCGGCGGGCTCGCCGTCGGTCTCGCCGCGGCGACCGTGACCGGCCCCGGCGTGGCCGGGCAGACGCTCGTCATCTCGGGGCTGCTCGCGCTCGGACTCGGGATCGCCGTGATCGTGCCCGTCGTGTTCTCCGCGGCGGGGGACGGTCCCGGCATTGCGATGGTCTCGACCGGCGGTTACACCGGCTGGCTCCTCGGGCCCGCCGTGATCGGTGGACTCGGCGAATGGCTCGGGTTGACGAGCGCGATCTGGACGATCCCGTTGCTGGCGATCATCGCGGGCGCACTGGCGCCGCTCGGAGTCCGATCGCTGCGAGGCGACCGCGACGAGGTCCGCGAACCGCACGTCGTGTGAGCGCCCCGCGTGGTCGTCCGGGTCGGCGGCGACCCCGACGAGGCGGCCCGGTGAGCCGACGGTGAACAACGGCCGACGATCTTCCGAGACCCGGCCGTCCGCATTGCCGAGACCCGCACTCGGCATTTAGGCTCGCGTCATGCCAGAACCGATCGTGGTGGCGCACCGCGGCGCCAACATCGACCTGCCGGAGCAGAGCCTCGCCGCCTACCGTCGAGCCATCGACGTCGGAGCCGACGCCCTCGAATGCGACGTGCGATTGACGAAGGACGGGCACCTCGTCTGTCACCACGACAGGACGATCGACCGGACGAGCGACGGCACCGGCGCGATCAGCGACAGGACCCTCGCCGAACTCCTCGAACTCGACTTCACCGGCAAGCACGCCCGTTCCGGCGACCCGCACCGGATCGTCCCGTTCACGACACTGCTGGAACTCATCGACGACGCGCCGCGCAAGATCCGGCTCCTCGTCGAGACGAAGCACCCCACCCGTTACGGCTCCCGAGTCGAACACGCCGTGCACACCGCGCTCGCCGAGCACCCCGGCATCGACGCGGTCGTCATGTCGTTCGCGCGCGCCGCCGTCACGCGGTATCGCGGGCTCGACGCGGGCGTGCCGCTCGTGTGGTTGTTCGAGTACCCGCTCGGCGCGCCGCCGATCGGAACGGACATCCTCGGACCGCGCGTCGACGTGCTCCGCGCGAAACCGCGGCTCATCGAACGCGCGCACGCGGCCGGCCATCAAGTGTTCGTGTGGACGGTCAACGAGTCCGAACAGGCGAAGGCCGTCGCCGACATGGGCGCCGACGCGATCATCACCGACGACCCGGAGATGGTGCTGACGGCGCTGGGACGCTGACCGAGGACACCGAACGGTATCCACTTCGGACTGATCATCCGTGGGTCCCGAGGGGGACAAGGAAACTCGAAGTCCATGCCTGTCAAGTAGGCTCAGGAAATCGATGTATAGGGATCATCCTTTCCCCTGGTGAGTGTCGATATCCGGCGGTCACGGGTCCAACCGGTCGTCTCGCGACGACAGGCGTGGCCGCCATCATCGTGTCGGTGGAACGAACCCATCCCGGCCCGATCGTCGCCGGCGTCCTCGCCCGATCACGCGCCGCCGCGTGACGGGACGAATACGACGGGCGCACCGGAGAAACCGCCACTTCCTCGGTCATCCACACCCACGGCCACGATCGCCGGAGGGCGCTCGTCCTCGATCCCGAACCGCGCGAGTTCGGCTTGGTGGGTGGCGCGGGACTTTTCGGCTTGGTGGGGCGGGCGTACGTGACCACGCCTTTCTGCGAGTGACGGCAACGAAGACCCACCAAGCCGCAGAAGACGACCACCAGCAGACTGCAAGGCCCTGGTCTGAGCCTTACCGCGAGTCGGTGGCCCCGCCCCCGGCTCGGTTGGCGACCACCGCCCCCGCAAAAGGCGCACGCCCCGTACCGCGACGATGCCGCTCGACGAGCTCCGCACCAGACCCGACACGACCTCCCAACTGTCGCCTTTCGGCGAATACCACGCGTAGCGCTTGCGTGTGACGTGTTCGTCTGGTTATCCTCCATCCGGATCGCACGTGTGCCGACTCGACGGATGCGCGGTATCTTCAAGGTCGGACCTGTTCGCTGTTCGGCCCACCGTGACGGCGCCGCGCAAGCGCCGCGACGTCGCGGGCACTCAGGCGACCGGATGATCACCGGCAGAAAGGCACCGCCGCATGCGTACGGCCGTCGACAACGCGGCGTCGTGGCAGACACGTGTGCCCTATAGCGCCCGGAGCGCCGGAACGGTCCGTCGCTGGCTCACCGGAGTGGCCGCCGAAGTCGGCGACGCGCTCCTGGCGGACCTGTGCGCCGTCTCCACCGAACTCATCGGCAATGCCGTCCGACACGCCAGCCCCCTCGCGGGCGACGAACTGTCCGTTCGTTTCCGCCTCACCACCGGCTCGATCGAGTTCGCCGTCACCGACGGCGGCAGCGCGAGTTCCCCGGCGGTCCGGTCCGTCGACCAGTCCTCGCCGGACGGGCGCGGCCTGCACATCGTCGACGCGTTGACCAGCCAATGGGGTGTCACCGACGACGGCGACGGCCGCACCGTGTGGGTACGTTTCGACCGGTGACGGACGTAACCGTCCGGCCCTGTCACGCAAACCTTGCGTGACCATCACCACCGGCGCGGTTTAGGCTGTCTTTCGTGAGTAAGCGACGCAAAAACCCACGCACGAGCGAACCCAAACCCGCCAAGAAGACGCGGGACGTGTTCGTCTCCCGGCCGTTCGCCGGGCTGACCGATGAAGTCGACTGGATCGCCATGCGCGAACTCCTCCCGTCCGCGACGTCGCCACTGCGCCTGAAATCCGAATACGTCGGTGCGGCCGCCGACCGACCCATCACTCTCGCGACGGTGCTGCCACTGGCGTGGCCCGCGATGGCGCGCGCCGACGGCCACGTGTTCGTCGCCGCGCAACGCCAGTTCTCCTCGGGCGACGTGAGCCGGGACATCGCGGCGTCGCTCCTCGCGGCGCTGTCGACGCCACCGGGTCAGCCCGTGGCCGTCCCGTCCCGTCCCGGACCGGGCCCGCGCATGCAGGACCTGCTCACCGCGGACGGTCTCGACATCACCATCCACGACTCGTTCACGTTCTGGCTCGCCGAAGGCACCGACGCGTCCGACCCGCAGGTCCGCGCCAGCATGGAACGCGCGGACTCGTCGATCTACCCGAGCGAGGCCCTGTCGGCGATGCCGGGCGCTTACTGGTGCTCGACTCCCGAGCACGCGCACGCCCGCGTCGTCCTGCCGGAGGACGAGGACGTCGCGTTGGCCGCGCTCGCCCGGCTGCGCGGCGACGACCGGCTGAAGCTCATCCCCGAGTCGAAGTTCGCGGGCATGTTCCGCACGCACGGCGTCCTCGTGCCGGTGTGGGACCTGCCGCCGGAGACCTCCGCGAAGGAGTGCGAGGAGCCCGTCGCCGAGTTCGCGGTCCGGTACGCCGAGGCTCTCGCCAGCGACGAACCGCTGACGCCGCAACAGCGCCGCGCCCGCGACGGCCTCGTCGGCCGCCAGCTGACCCTGCGCTGATCCGCATCGTCAACGCCGCTTCTGAGGGGGCGGCTTCGGCTCCCCCTCAGAAGCGGAACATCGGCGACGAACGGCAAGATGGACGACATGCGCCGCCAATCCCTGTTCGTCGATCTCGTCCTGTACGGCGTTTCGGCGCTGTTCGCCGGCTACACGATGTGGTGGTCGACGCTCCCGTCGCACCAGCATTGGGCAGCGATCGCGATCGGCGGTTACCTGCCCGCCGCGATCGTGACCGTCATGCTGCTCGGGCGGTACGCCGTCCCGGCGACGACGCGACTGTGGGTCGCGATCGGAACCGGTGTCGCCGTCTCGATCGTGCCTCTCCTGGCTCAGGCGTGGCAGCGCGTCGACGGTCTGGCCGGACGCGCCCAGGAGGAGGTCGTCGTCGTCGAGGACTCCGCCGCGCGCCTCCTCGACACCGGATCGCCGTATCTCGACCTGTCGGCGATCGCGGCCCTCGACGACCCGTTGACGGGCTACAACCCGTACCAACCGGGCATGGCCGTGTTCGGCCTCCCGCGCGCGCTCTTCGGGGACCACTGGTTCACCGACGCTCGCGTCTGGTTCGCGATCGCGACCTTCGGGGTGCTCGCGGTCGCGTTGCGGCTGTTGAAGGACGCGGGTGCGCCGACGGGCGCGATCGTCCGCGCGATCCAGGCGGTCGCGGTCCTCCCGATCACGGCGCTGACGCTCGCGACGGGAGGCGACGACCTTCCCGTCCTCGCGTTGGCGCTGCTCGCGTTGACGGCGGCGTTCGTGCGTCGACCCGTCCTCGCCGGTGTCGCGATCGGCTTGGCGGCGGCCCTGAAACTGTTCGCGTGGCCCGTCCTCGTGGTGCTCGCGTTCCTCGCGTGGCGACGCGGCGAACTACGTCGATACCTTCCGGCGGCGCTCCCTATCCCCGTCGTCACGATCACCCCGGTCCTGATCACGAACGCGGACGCCCTGATCGCCAACGTCATCGACTTCCCGTCCGGGAACGGACTCGTCACGTCCCCGGCTGCGTCGCCGTTGCCCGGCTACCTCCTGACCCAGCACGTCCCCGGCGGACGTTTCATCGCCCTCGGCCTGCTCGTCGCGGTCGCGTGCGCGATGGCCGTGTACCTACTTCGCCGACCGCCCGCCGACGCCGCGCTCGTCGCCGCGATCTGCGCCGTCGGCATCCTCGCCGCGATACTCCTCATGCCCGCCACCAGGTTCGGCTACCTCCTCTACCCGGGCGTGTACGCGATCTGGTGGTGGGTCCTCACGGACACGGCCGACCCGAACCGGCGGTTGACGCCCGCGACCGCGACCGGCGGCGCGACCGCGTGACGTCCGGCGGACGTGTCGCGCTCGTCACCCTCATTCGCGCGTCGCCGAACACCAGGTACCGTTGTTGGGTATGGAGATGACCTGTCCCAAGTGCCATGCGAAGATGCGCCAGTTCGAACGCAATGGCGTGACGATTGACCAGTGCACCGAATGCCGCGGCATCTTCCTCGACCGCGGGGAACTGGAGCACCTCATCGACGCCGACGCGAAGTTCAACTCGCCCGGCTCACCCACGAGCGCGCCCCCGAAGGCCGCCCAACCACCGCCCGCTCCCGTCGCCCCGCAGCCGGGCGCGTACCCGCCGCCGCCCGCGCCGGCCCCGTACGGCCATGGAGGCTACGGCCAACCGCACTACAAGCACGGCGGCTACGGCCAGCCGCACTACAAGCACGGTTACCGTGGCGGCGCCTACGGCCACAAGAAGCGTCGCAAGAGCTTCTTCGAGGAACTCTTCGATTAACGGATAGGCACCACAGCGCTCGTGGGCGCACACCATGCCGGTGTGCGCCCACGTTCACGTCCGGCCCCGAACGAAGAACCGGTCCGAGTCGAATCCCTCGGACCGGCGACAACGTCCACGACGCTCAGGGGCGACGGTTCCACGTCCACGCGTACCCGGTGTCCTCGCACGCCAACGCGTCCTCGCACAAATGCAACGGCCGGAACGTGTCGACCATGACGGCGAGTTCGTCGAAGTAGTCGATGCCGATGGACCGTTCGGCGGCACCCGGCTGCGGCCCGTGGGTGAACCCGGACGGGTGCAACGAGATCGAACCCTGCTCGATCCCCGATCCCTTGCGGGCCTCGTAGTTCCCGCCCGTGTAGAACAACACCTCGTCCGAGTCGACGTTGTGGTGGTTGTACGGCACCGGAATCGAATCCGGGTGATAGTCCACTTTGCGGGGAACGAAGGAGCAGATCACGAAGTTCGGGCCCTGGAACGTCTGATGCACCGGCGGCGGCTGGTGGATGCGGCCCGTGATCGGCTCGAAGTCGTGAATCGAGAACACCCACGGATACAGGTGACCGTCCCAACCGACGACGTCGAACGGGTGCCGCGCGTACGTGAACCGCGTCCACACCGTCTCCGAGCCGTTACCCCGATGCTGAACCAGGACTTCCACATCGGACTCGTCGACGAGGAGCGGCTCCACCGGACCCCGAATGTCCCGCTCGCAGTACGGCGAGTGCTCCAAGAACTGGCCCCGCACCGACAGGTACCGCTTCGGCGGCGTGATGTGCCCCGACGACTCCACGACCAACGTCCGCAACGGCTCCGAACCCGTCGGCACGATCCGATAGATCGTCGACGTCGGCATGATCAGATAGTCGCCCTCCCCGACGTCGAGCACCCCGAGGACCGTCTCCACCCGAGCCGTCCCCGCCTCGACATAGATGCACTCGTCACCGATAGCGTTGCGATACAACGGAGACGGACGATCCGCGACCGCGTACGAGATCCGGCAGTCCGCGTTCGACAACAGATGCCGCCGACCCAGGATCGCGTCACCGCGCTCGTCCAACTTGTGGGTGCGCAGATGCCGCGGCTTCAACGGGTGATTCGGCATCGACGTCTGCTGACGAGGCGAGAACACCTGACTGTCCACAATCGCGGTCGGTGCGTGGCGGTGATACAGCAGGGACGAATCCGAGGAGAACCCCTCCTGGCCCATCAGCTCCTCGAAGTACAGGCCGCCGTCCGGCTGCCGAAACTGAGTGTGCCGCTTGTGAGGGATCTCCCCGACGGTGCGGTAGTAAGGCATGGCTGCTCCTCGTCAGAGACGACATGGTGACCGGCGCCGCCGCCGGGTCGATCACCCCAGACTAAAGCGTATTTCGTCGCCGGGCCGATCAGCCATGTCCGCTACGCCCCTCACGATCGAACCACCTCCAGACCGGACGCCCGTAACGTCCCACCCGTGGAACGTCGGCCGGCCGAAAACCCCGCCGCCACCGCCCTCTCCGCCTCGTCCCCGACCGCGAGCGGGGACCCGCCACGTCGACACCACCTCCGCGACGACGCCGCGAACTATCCTCGGCGATGTGTCCAGCCACAAGCACCTCCACATCGGTCCACTGTTCACCGGCTTCATCGACGACGCCGCCGTCTTCCCGCCCGGCAACGCGCCACTGGGCACCGCCGTCGAACGACACCGCCAACACCGCGACGCCTGGTACGCGCCCCTCGTCGGCCCCCTCCTGCTGCCAGCCAGCGCGCTCACCGCGCTCACCGCGCACCTCCAGGACGACGAACACCTCACCATCGGCGTCATCGCCGACACCGGACCCGACGGCGCCGCCGACGCGATCGCCGACCTGCCCGGCACCATCGCCGTCAACCAGATCGAAGCCCGCGCGGGCCACGACACCGCCATACACGCACTCGCCCGTGTCGCCGCCGACACCGGAATCCACTGCTACGCCGAGATACCGCTCGGCACCGGACTCCCCGCGACCCTCGACCTCCTCGGCGCCCTCGACCTCCGACCGAAGTTCCGCACCGGAGGCCTCACCGCCGACCTGTTCCCCACGCCCGCCGCGCTCGCCGACGCCATCACCGCCTGCGTCCGCGCCGGACTCGACTTCAAACTCACCGCCGGACTCCACCACGTCCTCCGCCACACCGACCCGAGCACCGGCTTCACCCACCACGGCTTCGGCAACATCCTCGCCGCGACCGCGCTCGCCGCGTCCGGCGCCGAACCTCCCGAAGTCGCACGGCTACTGGAAATCACCGAATCGGACCCCATTCGTTACTCCCTACGTGGCATGCTCGCGCACCCCCGCCCCCACTGGATCGGGTTCGGTTCGTGCAGCATCGCCGAACCGCTCGACGATCTCATCGAATGGTCGTTGGTAGACAAGGAGAATTGACAGCAGTGAGCTGGGTCGAAGGCGCCGACGAAAGCCAGTACAGCATCCACCACCTACCATTCGGAGTTTTCTCCACAAGAGATGACCCGACGCCCCGCATCGGCGTCCGCATAGCCGACTTCGTGCTCGACATGCGCATGTCGGTGGCATCCGGCACCTGCCCCGGCTGCCCCACGTGCGCCGCGCTCAGCGCTCCCGCGCTGAACCCGTTCATGTCCCTCGGTCGAGCAGCGTGGTCGCAGGTCCGCGGCCAAGTCCAGGAATCGCTCACCAACACCGAGTTCCAGCGATCGATCGCGCAGCTGCTCGTCCCCGTGTCGCAGGTCCGCATGCACCTGCCGTTCGTCCCGGGCGACTTCGTCGACTTCCTCGCTTCCGGAGACCACGCCGCCAACCTCGGCCGGATCTACCGCCCCGAAGACGTCGACCCGCTGCCGCCCGCGTGGCGACACCTCCCGCCTGGCCACCACGGGCGCGCGGGCTCCGTCGTCGTCTCCGGAACCGACATCGTCCGACCCGCAGGGCAACGACGCGACGCCCGCGGCGACATCTCCTTCGGGCCGTCCGCGAAACTCGACATCGAAGCCGAACTCGGCTTCGTCGTGGGAGTCCCCACCAACCTCGGCTCGCCCGTCGGCGCCGACAGCTTCGCCGACCACGTGTTCGGAGTCGTCCTCGTCAACGACTGGTCCGCCCGAGACATCGGCTCCTTCGAATACAAACCGCTCGGGCCCCTGAACGGGAAGTCCTTCGCGACCTCCGTCAGCGGCTGGGTGACTCCGCTGGAGGCGCTCGCCGCCGCGCGCGGAGCCGCCCCCGAACAACCGGCGACGGAAGGCTACCTGAAGGAATCCGACCGCTTCGGCTACGACGTTGCGATCAACGTCCACTGGAACGGAACCGAGGTGTCGCGCCCATCGACGTCCGGCCTGTACTGGACGCCCGCGCAGCTGCTCGCGCAGTTGACCAGCGGTGGCGCGGCACTCCGGACGGGGGACCTGTTCGCGACCGGCGCGGTCTCCGGCCCGCGGCCGAGTCAGGCCGCGACCTTCCTCGAGCTGTCGCACGACGGCGCCCGACCGATCCTGCTCGACGACGGCAGCGACCGGACGTACCTCCAGGACGGCGACACGGTCACTCTGACGGCGACCGCGCCCGGCCCGCGCGGCACGACCGTCGGGCTCGGCGAGGTCACCGCGATGATCCGCCCCGCGATCGGCTGACCGACGACACGCGAACGGCCCCGGGCTCGTCGTCCGGGGCCGTTCGCATGAGCTTTCGCTAGAGAGGACCTCTTAAGTCTCCGAGTCCGGGCTCCGCCGCCTGCACGGTGACCTGGCTGCCGCGTTTGACGATCCCGTCAACGTCCTGGGCGGAGATCACCCAGTCGTCGGCGGCTCCCGTCGGCGCGACCAGGGTCAGCCCCTCGTCCTCCAACAGGGCTCGCGCCTCGCCGATCGTCTTGTCCACGAGATCCGGGACCGCCACCCCGACGACGGTCAAGTCGATCGACTGCCCCGCCTGACCGTCGCTATCGCCCTCGGGGGACTGGCTCGCGACCTTGCCGACCTCGCCGCCCTCGAGCACGTAGGTGACCGTGCCGACGACGAAACCGTTCGCTTCGATGCGTTCCCTGGCCGTCTCCTCGGTTTCCCCGACCACGCCCGGAATGTCCACGATCTGACCGTTCGACACCTTGACGGTGATGACGCTGTTCGGATCGACGCTCTTCCCCGCGGCCGGGTCCTGGCCGACGATCTTGCCCTCGTCCTCGGAGGAGTCGACCTCCTCCTCCTCCGCACGCAGCCCCAACGACTTGAGCTGTGCCTCGGCCGAAGCGAAATCGGCGTACTGCTTCAGATCCGGCACCTCGACCTGCCCGGTTCCCTGACCCACCGTCAACGCGACCGCCTCACCGGCGGCCAGACGACCGTTCGGGCGCGGACTCTGCTCCATCACCACGCCCTCCAACTCCTCGGAGGACTTCGCGTACGAGACGTCCGCTTCCAGGCCCACGTCCTCGATCATGTCGACCGCGACCGCCTCCTCCTCGCCTCGAACATCGGGCACGTCGACCCGGTTCCCGACCGCGAGATACCAACCCCCGAAACCCAGACCGGCGACGACGAGCAACGCCAGCACCGTCAACAGCGCGACCCTGCCCTTGCCCCGAGGCTTCTCCTCCTGAACGGCGGCGGGCACGGCGCGAGTCATCGTGTCGTCGTCCACCTCGCCGAGCAGCTGGGTGCGATCCTCGTCGCTCATCAACGGCGTCGCCAGCACCGGACGGCCGGCAATCGCGCGCTCCAGGTCCTCACGCATCTCACCCGCGCTCTGGTACCGGTTCATCGCGTTCTTCGCGAGCGCCTTCAACACGATCGCGTCGACGGACGGCGGCACGTCAGGGTTGACGTGACTCGGGGGAACCGGCGCCTCCCGCACGTGCTGGTACGCGACCGCGACCGGGCTGTCCCCGGTGAACGGCGGATCGCCGCACAGCAGCTCGTACAGCAGGCAGCCCGTCGCGTAGACGTCGGACCGCCTGTCGACGGTCTTGCCGAGAGCCTGTTCCGGCGACAGGTACTGGGCGGTCCCGATGACGGCGGACGTCTGCGTCATCGTCGCCTGGCCCGACGCCATCGCGCGCGCGATGCCGAAGTCCATGACCTTGACCTGGCCGTTCGACGCGAGCATGGCGTTGCCCGGCTTGACGTCGCGGTGGATGATCTGGTGCCGGTGGCTGAAGTCGAGCGCCGCGCACACGTCGGCGACGATCTCGCACGCGCGACGCGGCGTCAGTCGACCCTCCGCCTGGAGAAGTTCCTTGAGGGTGCGGCCCTCGACGTATTCCATGACGATGTACGGCACCGGTGCCGGACCCGACGTGTCCTCACCGGTGTCATAGACCGCCACAATGGAAGGATGGTTCAGGGACGCCGCGTTCTGCGCCTCCCTGCGAAACCGGGTCAGAAACGTCTGATCTCTCGCCAAGTCCGTCCGCAGCATCTTGATCGCGACGTCACGGCCGAGCCGCGTGTCCCGACCGCGGTGCACCTCAGCCATTCCCCCGTAACCGAGGATCCCGCCGATCTCGTATCGGCCGCCCACCATTCGCGGCTGCACCGTCATCGCTAAGAAATCCTTCGTTTCGGTTAGTCAAACTTCGGGATACAGATGGTCACACCAGGTGAACAGGAATTGTCACCCTGGCTGGGCTGATCCGACGAGGTCCCCGTGGGCTCCGGTTCCACTCGTGTATTACTCGTTTCAACCATGATCAAGGTTTCAGGATCTTGTAGACCATTTGGTGTGACGTTCTTGACGAAACGACCGATCCCCTTGACTTCGACATTGGTGAAGCCGAGTTCGCGCAGCTCCTGTTCGACGTCCTTCGGCGACCGGTTCAAGTAATCCTCGACGACGATGTCGATGCCGTCGGCCGATTCCTCGGTCTCCGTCACCGGCGGCGGATCATCATTCTCCGGCGAGTTCGCCGTCGCCGCCCAGATCCCACCCGTCAGCAGCACGACACCCAAGGTCGAGGCCGCCACGATGACCAGCAGCTTGTTACGCCGGCGCACCGGCGCGGGCGTCTCCGGCTCCATCATCATCGGTGCGACCGACGTCCGATCGTCGAGTCCGCGACCCGGCGGCGGAACCGCCGTACCGTGCCCCGGCCCGTAACCCGGCGGTGTGACCGGCCCCGAAGGCCCGGCCGGAGGCGAATGCGGAGCCTCCGGCGGCGAGTACGACGGCGGCGGAGTGAACGACCCGCCACCGAGGATCGACCGCGCGGCCTCCGCCATCTCGGCGCCGGACGAGAACCGCCGCGCCGGATCCTTCTCCAAGGCCTGCAACACGAACGCCCGAACAGGCTCGTCGACGTCGTCGGGCAGCGGCGGCGGAGCGTCGTTGACGTGCCGCATGATCAACTCGACCGGATTGTCGCTGTCCCACGGCCGCCGACCGGCCAGACACTGGTACGCGACGATCCCCAACGAATACACATCGGACTGACCGGTCACCGGGAAACCCTGAGCCTGCTCCGGCGACACGTAGGCCGCCGTCCCCAGGACCGAACCCGCCTGCGTCAGCCCACCCGTCAACCCGGACCGCGCGATCCCGAAGTCAGTCAACATGACCGAACCCGAATCGTCGATCAACAGGTTGCCCGGCTTGACATCCCGATGCACCACACCCGCGATGTGCGCCGCGTGCAACGCCTCCGCGGCCTGCGCCAACAACGGAAGCGCCTCCGCGGCCGTCAACCGGCCATGCCGCTTCAACTTCTCCGTCAACGCGTGCCCCGAGACGAACTCCATGACGAGATACGCGACCCCGCCACCGCCCACCATCGGCGATTCGCCGTAGTCGTAGACGCGCACGATGTTCGGGTGCGTCAAAGTCGCCACCATCCGCGCCTCGGCGCGGAAACGCTCGATGAAGCCGGGCTCGCTCAACAGCGAGGGAAGGAGCACCTTCACGGCGACCTCGCGCCCCAGCACCTCATCGGTCGCACGCCAGACATCGCCCATGCCACCGGTAGCGATGCGCACGTCCAGCCGGTAACGCCCGCCAAGCTTCGTGCCGGGGCTCATCATGGTCCTACATCCTTACCGTCATCCGTCGCGTTCCGCTCTCATGGTGCCGAAGGCTCGCCACTCAAGTCTCCAGCGCGAGGCGCATCAGATCGCCGGCGATGGCCGTAGCGTCGCCACTACCACCGTCCCCCGCGTCGGCGAGGAACACCGTGATCGCCACGACGGGGTCACCATCGCCATTAAACGCGTAACCGGTGAACCAGCCGTGTTCGGGCAGCGGATTACCCGCCGAGTCGACACCGTGCTCGGCCGTACCGGTCTTACCGCCGACCGTGAAACCGTCGATCGCCGCGTTGCCGCCGGTGCCGTCCGTCACGACGAGTTCCATCATCTCCCGCAACCCCTCCGCGACGTCGCCACTGACCGGGCTGCCCAAGGACTCCTCGCCGACCCGTTCCAGCGTCGTCTGGTCGGGCGCCTGAAGTTCCTTGATCAACTGCGGCTGCATGCGCTCGCCGCCGTTGGCGATGGTCGCGGCGATCATCGCGTTCTGCAGCGTCGTCTGCCGTGCCTCGTGTTGGCCGAAGCAGGCCTGCGCGAGGAAGGCCGGGTCGGAGACGTCGCCGACTCGGCTCGACGAGACCTTCAGCGGTGTGCGGAGTTCCTCACCGAAGCCGAAGGCCTCGGCCATCTCGGAGAACGCGGTCGCCCCGTCGTCGACGAGGCCGCCGAAGTCGTTGACGCACAGTTTCGCGAAGGTCGTGTTGCAGGACCGCGCGAACGCCTCCTTCAACGGCAGTTCCTTCTCGGGACACTGGTTGTTGGAGTTGCGGATCACCTGGGTCGTGTTCGGGGGCGTGTACTCGTTGCCGCTCTCGACCATCGTGTCGGGTGTCATCCCGGCCGCGAGGGCGGCGGCGGCGGTGACGATCTTCATCGTCGAGCCGGGCGGGAACACCTCGTTGGTGGACCTGTCGAGCATCGGGTTGCCCGAGCCTTCGGCGTTCAGCTCCGTCCACGCGCCCTGGACCTCGGCGATATCGTGGCTCGCCAGGGGAGTCGGGTCGTAGGACGGCGTCGAGACCTGGGACAGGATCTGACCGGACCGGGGGTCGATCATGACGGCGGTCGCGACCTTGCCGTCCGCGCGCGCCGACAGCGTCTCCCACGCGGCCTTCTGCAGGGCCGGGTCGACGCTCAGAATGACGTTTCCGCCCGCCACGCGGTTGCCGGTGAACATCTCGTTGATCCGGTCGACGAACAGTCGCGGGTCCTCGCCGGACAGCAGGTCGTTCTCGACGGATTCGATCCCGCCGTCGCCGATGACGAGGGACTGGTAACCGGTGAGGTGCGCGAACGCCGGTCCTCCCGGGTACTCGCGCGCGTACTTCAGATCCCCGTCGGTTTCCACGCTGCGAGCGAGGGTCTCGCTGCCCGCGAGGATCGACCCGCGGGGACGCGAGTACTCGTCGATGGTGATCCGGTTGTTGTAGTCGTTGTTCTTGTAGTAGTCGTGTTCGACGAACTGGATCCAGTTCAGATTCACGAACATGACGGAGAACAGCGCGATCAAGACGATCGTGACGCGACGAAGGGGGGTGTTCACGGCTTCACCTCGGGTGTGGTCGCCGGAGACTCCCCGTCCGGCTCGGCATCCGGATTCTCGGTACTGATCAACGCCGTCTCCTCATTGGACGGCGGGATGTCGAGTTCACGAAGTTCGGGTGCGATGGTGACGATCTGGGTCGGCGAGTTGTCGGCGGGTGGAGGCGGCGGCGCGATCTTGATCGGACCGATCGGCGCGGCCTTGGGCCGACGGGCGGCGTCCGACACGCGGATCAACAGGGCCAACAGCACCCAGTTCGCCAGCAGGGACGAACCACCGGCGGCGAGATACGGCGCGGTCTGACCGGTGAGGGGGATCAGCTTCGAGACGCCACCGAGCACGACGAACAGCTGGAAGCCGACGCAGAACGCGAGACCGCCCGCGAGCAGCTTGCCGAAGGAGTCGCGGACGCCGAGACCGGCGCGCATTCCGCGAGCGACGAGAAGCAGGTACAGCATGAGAATCGCGGCCAGTCCGAACAGGCCGAGTTCCTCGCCGAGGCCGGACAGGATGAAGTCCGAGTTCGCGGCCGGGGCCGTCTCCTGCGGTTGCCCGGCACCCGGGCCCGTACCGAAGAGGCCGCCCGAGCCGAGCCCGATGAGCGACTGCACCAGCTGACGACCGTCGTTGAGCGGATCCGAGAACGGGTCCAGCCAGATCGCGACGCGCAGTTGAAGGTGGTCGAAGAACGGGTAGATCAGGACGACGCCACCGACGAAGAGGCTCAGGCCGATGATGATCCAACTGGTCCGCTCGGTCGCGATGTACAGCATCGCGACGAACATCCCGAAGAACAGCAGCGAGGTGCCGAGGTCGCGGATGCCGATGAGGATGAGGACGCTGATCGCCCAGACGACAAGGACGGGGATCAGGTCACGTCCGCGAGGGAAGTGCATCCCGAGGATCTTCCGGCTCGCCAGCGACAAGACCTCGCGCTTACGAACGAGGTAGTAGGCGAAGAAGATCAGCAGGAGCAGCTTCGCGAACTCGGACGGCTGGATGCTGATGAAGCCGAGGTTGATCCACAGCCGCGAACCGTTGATGGTGGAGCCGAACACGACCGGCGACGCGGCGGTCAACACGCCGACGAGACCGATGATGAACGGGTACCGCGACAGGTTGCGGTGGTCGCGGATGAGCCACAGGATCGCGCCGAACGCGAGCACGGCCGCGATCATGTACATCAGTTGCCGTCCACCGGCGTCGGCGAACACCGACATCGCGGCCCGGTCGGCCTCCGTCGGGTAGTTCGGGACGCGCATGCCGTCTTCGTAGACGAAGGCGCTCATGTCGAGGCGGCGGATGAAGAGGATTCCGATGCCGGTGATCAAACCCGCGCAGGGCAGCAGGATGGGGTCCGCGTAGGGCGCGAACACCCGGACGAGGATGTGCGCGGCACCGAGTCCGACCGCGATGATCGCCGTCAGAACGAACGCCGTCTGCGTGATCTCGCTGAGCAGAGCCAGTTCGATGGACACCTGCAGCAGGAACAGCACCAGCACCGCCACCAGCAGCAGCACCAACTCGGTGTTGCGGCGGGTGGGGACGCGCGCGAGCGAGGGCGAACTCACCGTGGCATGACCACCTGTCGTCAATCGGCCAGACGACAGTCGACGCCCGGCGTCGGATCGTCGCTGCTGGTCTGGGTCGGACTCGTCGAGGGTTCGTCCGACGGGGTCGTGGATTCCTCGGGTTCGGGTGACGCCGACTCGGATGGCGACTCGGACGGGGTCGACGACGGATCCGCCTGCTCGGCGTTGGGGCACAACGGCAACAGGTTGGCGTTGGCCGGGTCGTCGTCGGTGACGTCGGCGAGGATCCGAAGCGCGTCGGCGCGGTCGTCGGCGGGAATGCCGCCCTTGAGCTTGTTGCGGGCGTCCTGGGTCAGGTCGTCGACGGAGCGATCGCTAACTACCTCCACATTCGACATCGAAATGCCGAAGATGTCACCCTGGACACCCTGGAAGACGGCGACCTTGCCGCCCTCCGAGATGCCCACATAGTACTGTCCTTGGTAGATCAGGAAGCCACCGGCAGCGAGAATGCCGACGAGCAGCAGGACGCCGAGACTGTACAGGCCGACTCGCTTGCCGCGCTTCGGCTTCGTCGACTTCTCCTCGACCTCGGCCTCCTCCGCGACGGGCGCCGCCGGTTTCGGCGCCGCGGTCGCGGCCGCGCCACGCGCGGCGGCCGTCGACGGGTCGGCCGAGGACGCGGCGTCACGATCGGCGGCGGCCGCGCCACCGATGATCGGTTCCGCCTCGATGATGTCGGCGTCGGTGACATCGGCGACCAGGACCGTCACATTGTCGGGCCCACCACCACGCAACGCCAACTGCACCAGACGTTCGGCGGCCTCGTGCGGATCCAGGACGGTGCGAAGAACCTCCGTCATGGTCTCCTCGGAGACCACGCCCGACAGGCCGTCGGAACAGACGAGGTACCGATCGCGCGGTCGAGGCTCCAGGGTCGCGAAGGTCGGTTCCACCTCGTTCGAACCGAGGGCACGCAACAGCAGGGAACGCTGCGGGTGGGTCTCGGCCTCCTCCGGCGTCAACTGCCCCTCGTCGACGAGCATCTGGACGTAGGTGTCGTCCTTGGTGACCTGCGTGAACACGCCGTCGCGCAACCGATAGGCCCGCGAGTCACCGATGTGGACCATTCCGAGGGCGCTGCCGGAGAACAGGAAACCCGTCAGGGTGGTCCCCATGCCCTCCATCTGAGGGTTCTCCTCGACGGTGGCGCGGATGCGGGCGTTGGCCTGCTCGACCGCGGACGCCAGCGCACCAGTCAAATCGTCGGGGGGAACATCCTCGTCGAGAACGGCAAGAGTGTCGATGACAATGCTGCTGGCCAGGTCGCCGGCCGCCATCCCCCCCATGCCATCGGCCACCGCGATCAACCGCGGCCCGGCGTACACCGAGTCCTGGTTGCCGCTACGGATGAGGCCGCGATCGGAGATGGCGGCATAACGCAATGTCAAAGTCATGGGCGAAGCTCAATGCTGGTCCGGCCGATGCGAATCGGCACGCCGAGGGGGACAGGGGTTGGTCCGGTGACCCTAGCGCGGCCGAGGTAGGTGCCGTTGGTGGAACCGAGGTCCTCGAGGATCCACTGGCCGCCGCGCGGAACCAGCTGGGCGTGCCGGGAAGACGCGAAGTCGTCATTGATGACGAGGGTCGAGTCGCTCGCGCGACCGATGCGGATGGGGGCGGTTTGCAAGGGCAGGGTCGTACCGCGCCGGTCGCCTTCGGTGACGAAGAGAGTACGAGCGGCCTTCGGAGCGGAGGACCGCCCACCGCCGCCTCTGCCCGCCGCCATCGCCGGCGCGGCGGCACGGGTGCCACTGGCACCCGCGAACACATCACGCCGAATCGCGCGGGCGACCGCGAAAACGAACACCCACAACAAGATCAGCACACCGAAACGTGCGACCGTGAACACCAACTCAGGCACGAAGCGTCCTTCCGGTCACTTGGCGAATCACATGACCCGTTGCCGACATCTGAGCGTAGAAGCTAGCTGGCTTGGAGAGTCAGCGAGGTTGTGCCCAACTGAATCATGTCCCCCGGCTGCAAAGCGACCGTGGAGATCCGTTGACCGTTCACCAGCGTGCCGTTCGTCGAACCCAGGTCGGTCACGATGACCTGAGCGCCGTCGAAGTCGACCCGAACGTGAACACGGGAGATGCCGACGTCCGGCAGACGAATCTGAGCCTGCTCGCCGCGGCCGATCGTGGTGGAACCCATCGTGATCGCGTACTGACGACCGTCACCGGACACCAGACGGGGACCGGACGGCGGCGCCGGAGCGCCACTGGTCGGCGGTCCGTAGCCGTGGCCACCACCGAAACCGTGATCGGGCTGGGGCGCGTGGGCGTCCTGCTGCGCCGCCACTTCCGCGATCACCCGGAACATGCCGGTGTCGAGGCCTTCGCCGCGCTCGATCTCCACGATCACATCGCCGTAGACGGTCCAGCCGTGCTCACCGATGTGCTCGGCTTGAGACTGTGCCAACTCCTGAGCCAAAGCCGCCGCGTACGGAGCGAGGCGGTCATGATCAGGCGGGGACAGGTCGATGACATAGCGGTTGGGGACGAGAATCCGGCCACCCGCGAGGATCGCCTTGTGGGATTCGGCCTCACGCTGCATTGCGCCGGCGATCTCCACCGGGTGCACGACACCCTTGAACATCTTCGCGAAGGCACCCTCGAACAGGCCCTCCAGCCGCTTTTCAAAGCGTCCCAGCACGGTCACTGGAATCCTCCTAGACCATCACGAACCAACACCACTGCGGCGCATACGTATAGGACAACGATGGTATCCGGCCGAGCTAACACCTTGGGAACCGAGCGGGCGCCGCGTGTTAGCCTGTCACAGCCGTCACCTGTCACCACAGACCCGACAATCCGTCGCAGGACTGTCACGGTCTGAATGAACGGACAAACCTCGGCAAGCGTAAAGGGTGGACGCAAATCCTCCAAGTGCCCGACACGTTTGTCGGGCGATCCCGCGAGATCGATCGACGAAAAGCCAGTGGAAGCCCCGAAAATCACTGTGCTAGAGTTCGTCTCGCTAAGCCAGCGGAAGTGGCGGAATGGCAGACGCGCACGGTTCAGGTCCGTGTGCCCGAAAGGGCGTGAGGGTTCAACTCCCTCCTTCCGCACCAAGGAACGCGGTGATCTCGTAGAGGTCACCGCGTTTTTCTTCGCCACCACTACCGCTTCACTATGGACGACGTCACTCGGCTTCGGAGCGCGTCTCGCGATCGACGATCGTCGGTATCCATGATGGATCCCGAGGGCGTCGGCACCGGTCGGGCATCGGTCGGAGGGTCTCCGCGTCGATCGGGTACCGGGCTCGTGGGATCCGAGCGCCGGATCGTCGAGCCTCGCCGCGTCGCCGCGACCTACCCTCCGTGGCGGTGCCGTCCGTGGCTGGTTCTCGACGAAGAACGTTCCGCCGTCCGAAGCCTCCGTCGGCCCCCGAGAACGACTCCGTTTCGCCTTCCGCGAGATCGCCGTCTTCGGGGGCTGTCACGACGCACCACGCCAGGCGTAACCGGCGATTGCGCCTTATGTACTGGCGGTGGACGGACTCGACCACGGTATGCCCTCAGCATCCCTTGCCGTCGAGATGTGACTTGACATAACTGTGCCTGGGTCGGGTTTCGGTCTCGGGCGGACACGGTCGAAGAGCCCGCGAGGGGGTCGGATTCCTTTTCGGACGGAGTGGTCTCGTCCGATCCGCGAGCGGGGGACGGCGCGGCGTGACCGTCTCGCGCGGCCGAGGCGCCATGAGATCGGGAACGAAAGAACCCCTCACCCGATTCGGGTGAGGGGTTCTTGGTCGGTGGCCAGGGCCGGGGTCGAACCGGCGACCTTCCGCTTTTCAGGCGGACGCTCGTACCAACTGAGCTACCTGGCCGGGTGGTGCACGCGCATACGTTACCGCATGGCCGGGGCGTCAGGCATCCGGGTTACCGCTGTCGGTTCAGGCGGAGTCGTCGAGCCAGGCCGCGAGATAGGCGAGGTCTTCGCGCCACTGTGTTTCGTCGGTCGGAGGGAGGATGTCGTCCCACATCGTCATGAACGGTCCGCGCAGTTGCAGGTATCCCTTGGGCCGCGCGAGGAACCACAGTTGGAGGTGAGCGGAGCCGTCGCCCCAGCGGTTGACATGGACGCGCGCGACCGAGTCGAGAGACCGGATCGCCCGTTCGAGTCGGACCGTCAGGACCCCGAGCTCAGCGGCGTGCATTGTAGACAGGTCGCCGAGATCGAGGTGGGCTCGGGTTTCGAGGATGAGAACGACGGGTAGGCCCGACGGTCGCGGTGGCGCCTTGACGCGCCAGCGGTCGTCGGTCCACAGGTACACGTCGTCGCCGGCGAGGCATGACGGGCAGTCGCCACGGTCTTCGCCGCGGCGGGGAGGTTCGGTGTCGGTGGGCGGGGCGATCGGTTTCAGCCGGAGGTCTCCCTCGAAAGGGAAAGCCGGCCAGGTGACGAATTCGGGGATTCGCGGGGCGGCTGGGTCAGCGGACACGCAACAGACGTTACCGCAACTGGGGCCAGCGCGCCCCGCGCGAGCGTTCAGCGAAGACGGCGCCACATGATGATGTCGTCGCGGTAGTCGTTCTCGGCGACCTTCACGGCACCCGGCAGGCGGCCCACCTCGACGTAACCGTGGCGCCGGTAGAACTCCTCGGCGCCGGTTCCGGTGCGCACCTTGAGGCTCAGCGCTTCGAGGTTCAGGACTCCGCGGGCGACCGCTTCGGCCGCTTGGAGGAGGCGCCCGCCGAGGCCGCCGCCCTGCGAGTCGGGATCGACCTGGACGTGTCGGACGTTGCGCCAGTTCTGTCGCGGCGGAGAGTCGTTGGCGGCGAGAACGCACCATGCGACGATCTTTTCTCCTTCCGTCAGGGCGACAAGAGTGTCGCTTCCATCGATGACGCGCGCGAGAATCGCGACGGTGTGCGGTCGCACGAACGCCTCGGTGACGGGGGCTACGAAGCCGACCGACCCTCCCGCGTTCGTGACTTTCGCCCACAGCGTCGTCAGCTCCGCGACGAGCGCGGAGGTGACGGGAGGATCGATCAGCACCTCAATGGATTGTTCGGTGTGATCGATGACGGTTTGAGAATGCACGTCCCCAACACTGCCGCAACCAGGGGCTTCAGGTCACGAATTTTCTCAGGAAATGGAACACGGATCACGCTTCGGGCGCCTGTCCGGCCGCCTTCGACCCGTCTCCAGGCGGAGTTCTGGTATCGGCTGGCGGCTCCGTGCCAAGGATCACCGCTTCGCTCGGCGTTCCTGAACGCCGCTTCAGCGCTCTTTAGGTTCTATTCAGCGTTCACCGGTTACGTTCACCTTAGGGGCGGAGGTTGGAGGCCCCCATGGGTGAGGCGCCCGCTGGAGGGCGTCTGAGGGGTAGCCGCATCTCCTTGATCCGGCGGCAAGCGATCGCGGGCTCCGCGCCCGCACCGTCCCGCTCAACCCCCGCACAGGCATGTGCGCCGCCGCCCCCAGGGCCGACGTCGGCCCTCCCTCGGATCCCGACGACTCTCCACCACCCGTACCGGGTGCGGCCGCTCCCGAACCCCGTTTCAAGGCGCCCTTGTCGCCCGTCCTCATCGACGCCCACACGGTTTCAAGAGGCGGCCCGACGTCGCATCCCCAGCGGCGCCGCCGATGGCCGTGAGCGCCGGGCAGCCAGAGCGGACACCCGCCACGCGCCGCCGAACCGCCCTGGATCGCGCGTTCACGGCACCCACGCGGCGAAAGCGGGTGGACGCTTTCACGCGATCGACGGGGAGGATCGCCGTCGCCCGCAGGCCTCACGACCGCCGCAACGGCCCGGCGCGCACCACCGTCGCTCCAAGATTCGTGAACGCATGAGACGCCGGCCGGCCCCGTCGTCCGCTCCGGCTCCGCCTCCAGCACGAGTCATCGACGCCGCGAACCGGCCGATCGCGGTCGTCCATGTCGATCCTCGCCACCACCTCGCGGCGGACCGAGACCCGGCAGCACCGCGCCGAGACCGCCTCCAGGGATGACGAGGGGCGGTCCGTTTCACG
>NZ_CBCRZX010000017.1:55812-55889 GCF_965137155.1 Stackebrandtia soli | reverse complement strand
GAACTCATCCCGCGTGACTCCGACGTCCTCGACATCGGATCCGGTGCCGGCCTTCCCGGCCTCCCACTCGCGATCGC
>NZ_CBCRZX010000017.1:53462-55800 GCF_965137155.1 Stackebrandtia soli | reverse complement strand
CCGCCCCTCGCNGTCTCGTCGCCTGTCAGTCCCCGGCCGGCGCGCCGCCGATGCCCATCGTTCCGGCGATCCTCTCGAGGTCCGCGACACTGCCGAACTCGATCACGATCTTCCCCTTGCGTTGACCGAGGGCCACCTTCACCCTGGTGTCGAAGCGATCGGAGAGTCGGTCCGCCAGATCCGTGATCCCGGGAGCCGTCATCGTCGGCACCCGCTTCGCTGTTTCACGTGAAACAGCGGGGAGGTCGTTCGCCGCGAGCGTCACGATCTCCTCGGTCGTGCGAACGCTCAGCCCCTCCTCGACGATTCGCTGCGCGAGCGCCTCCTGCCGCTCGGCGGGCTTGAGCCCGAGCAGCGCGCGCGCGTGACCGGCGCTGAGCACGCCCGCCGCGACGCGGCGCTGAACGCTCGGCGGGAGTGCGAGCAGTCGGATCGTGTTCGAGATCTGCGGGCGGCTGCGGCCGATCCGGCGCGACAGCTCCTCCTGCGTCACGCCGAACTCCTCCAGCAGCTGTTGATAGGCGGCGCCTTCTTCCAAGGGGTTCAACTGCACTCGATGGATGTTCTCCATGAGGGCGTCTCGGAGGAGTTCGTCGTCCTTCGTCTGACGCACGATCGCGGGAATCGTCTCCCAGCCGAGTTCGGCCGCAGCGCGGGTACGACGCTCGCCCATGATGAGCTCGAAGCGGTCGTCGGCGCCGGGGCGGACCGCGATCGGTTGGAGCAGTCCCACCTCCGACAGCGATACTTTCAGTTCGGCCAATCCGGCGTCGTCGAAGACCTGGCGTGGCTGCTTCGGGTTCATGTCGATCGCGTCCAGGCGAACGAGTTGGAAGCGCGCGCCCGGCACCGGAACGAGCTCGGGAGCGTCGTCGTCTTCCTCCGGTTCGGGCGCGGCGGTGGCCCGAGCCGGTTTCCTGGGCGCCGTTTTCACGGGCGTCGTTTCACGTGAAACGGCCGCCGGTTGCCTCGGTGGACGTGGCGGTGTGCCCTCGTCCTCCTCCGTTTCACGTGAAACGGTCTCCGGCTCGGTGTCGACCGTCGATGGAATGAGCGCCGCCAAGCCTTTGCCCAGACCCCCCTTCTTGCGCATCAGTTGGCTCCCATCGCTGCGCCGCGGACCGCGATCTCCTCGGCGGCTTCGAAGTAACTCGTCGCCCCCCGAGAACCGGGGTCGTACGTCATAACGGATTGGCCGTAGCCGGGCGCTTCGGAGACTCGGACGCTCCGGGGCACGACCGACTTCAGGACGACGTCCCCGAAGTGGCTGCGGACTTCCTGCTCGACCTGATCGGCGAGCTTGGTTCGCTTGTCGTACATCGTGAGCAGAATCGTCGAGACCTGCAGCTGCTGGTTGAGGTGAACCTTGACGAGTTCGATGTTGCGCAGAAGCTGGCCGAGGCCTTCCAGGGCGTAGTACTCGCACTGGATCGGGATGAGCACTTCCTTCGCGGCGACCAAGGCGTTGACTGTCAGCAGGCCGAGCGACGGCGGGCAGTCGATGAGGATGTAGTCGAGCTCGAATGGGTAGTTGTTGATCGCCCGCTCCAGGCGGTGCTCGCGCGCGACGACCGACACCAACTCGACTTCGGCTCCCGCCAAGTCGATCGTGGCGGGAGCGCAGACGAGGTTCGGGATTCCCTCGACCTGTTGGGTGACTTCGGCGAGCGGCACCGATTCGATGAGAGCTTCGTAGATGCTCGGCGTCCCGGCGCCGTGCTCGACGCCGAGCCCGGTGGACGCGTTGCCCTGAGGGTCGAGGTCGATCACCATGACGCGGTTGCCGTGCAGGGCGAGCGCGACGGCGAGGTTGACGGCGGACGTGGTCTTGCCGACGCCGCCCTTCTGGTTGGCCACGCCCATGACGCGGCGGCGGCCTGGTCTCGGCATGGAGACGTCGCCGGCCGGATTGAGGACTTTGACGGCTCGCTGCGCCTCGCGCGCGAGAGGAAGGTCGTCATCCCACGGCGATGGCCATTCGGTGGTCTCCGTCGCGGTGTTCATCGGTGTTTCACGTGAAACGCGTCCGGTGGTTTCACGTGAAACGCCCCCCGTCGTTTCCACAGCCTGATCGGGTTGCATTGGTTGATCTCCGTGCCTCGTGTCGGTGTCTGCCAGGGCTAAGAACGGCAGTGCGATTCGGCTGAGCGGGCCCGTGTTGACGGGGCTCCGGCCGGTTTCGCTCGCGACGGGGCGTTCCTCACCCGGTCGCGCGCACGACGCAAGACTACGGCCTTTGGCCCCATTGACGCCAGGAGCCCTCACTGGAAAGAGTGGGCGTGTCTCGTCACGATGGTCACTCGGATGACGTTCACGGGTCGTTTCACGTGAAACGGGG
>NZ_CBCRZX010000017.1:0-53452 GCF_965137155.1 Stackebrandtia soli | reverse complement strand
CCCGCGATCGCGGGCGGCCGTTGGGGTTTGGCGATCAGAGACGAGTGATCGCGATGACCGTCGTCGGTGTTTCGAGGAGGTCCGTTCCGCAGCGGAGGACCCGTGGGTTGGTGCCCCGCAGCCGCCGCAGTTGCTTGGCGGTGGCGGCGACTTCGTCCGCCGCCGACGATCCCTTGATCGCCAGCATGAGTCCGCCCGGTCGGGTCAACGGGAGGCTCCATTGCGCGAGTCGGCCGAGCGGCGCGACGGCGCGAGACGTCACGACGTCCGCCTTGCCTTTCGGGCTGACGTCCTCGGCGCGTGCCCGGACGACGTCGACGTTCGTGAGCCCGAGTGCTTCGACGGCCTCGGTGAGGAAGGTCGTGCGACGTTCCATCGGCTCGACGAGACTCACGTAGATGTCGGGGCGGGCGATCGCGAGTGGGAGGCCGGGAAGGCCGGCACCGGATCCGATGTCGAGGACGTCGGAGTCACGCGGGATGAGTTCCGCGATGACGGCGCAGTTGAGGAGATGCCGTTGCCATAGGCGCGGCACCTCGCGTGGACCGATCAGGCCCCGTTCGACACCGGCACCGGCGAGCAGTTCGGCGTAGGTGTAGGCACGGTCGAGTTCATCGCCGAACACGGCGGTCGCCGTTTCACGTGAAACATCGAGGATCGGCGGGTCTGTGGGACGCGAAACGGCGGGGCCGGCGTCGCCGGTCCCCGCCGTCTGGTCGTGGGGGTTGTTCGTCACGGGCTTGGGGACACCACGATCCGGCGGTTGGGCTCAGTGCCTTCGGATTCGCTCTCGACGCCGTCGGTCGCGTTGATGACGTCGTGCACGCACTTGCGCTCGAAGGCGCTCATGCTCTCCAGTCGGATGGCCTTGCCCGTCGACAGCACCTTCTCGGCGGTCTTCGCCGCAGCGGCGGCGAGTTCCTTGCGACGGCCGGCTCGGTAACCACCGACGTCGAGCATCAACCGAGAGTGCTCGCCTGTCTTGCGATAGATCGCGAGCCGGGCGAGTTCCTGTAGAGCCTCCAAGGTCGCACCGGACTGACCGATGAGCTTGCCGAGCCCTTTTCCGACGATCGCGACGACGGGGCGGTCACCGGCGACGAGTTCGTCGATGTCGCCGTCGCTGTCGATGACGTCGAGAAGGCCCTCCAAGTAGTCGGCGGCTATCTCGCTCTCGATGAACAGTTCGTCGGAGTCGACTGTGGCCTCATCATTGCGTGCGGCCTCGGCTTCACTTACTGGCGCCACGGTTGGCACCCCCCTTCTTCTTGTTTACTGGTTTAGCACCAACCTTGGGAGCCAGTGCCTTCGCCCGCTCCTGCTTTTCGCGGAGCTGCTCGGCGTACTTCTTGCTGCCGGGCTTGGGCTGTTTCGCCGGGGTGGGGTTGGCGGCGTTGACCGGGGGCGGGTACTTGCGAAGGACCCACAGCTGTTGAAGCAGAGAGATGGTGTTGTTGACGACCCAGTAGAGGATGACGCCGATGGGGAAGATGCCACCGGTGACGAGAAGCATCACGGGGATGCCGTAGAGCATCAGCTTCTGGATCATCCGCTGCTGCGGGTCGGCGTTCCATCCGGTCTTGAGGATCATCTGACGGGTCGTCAGGAAGGTCGTCGCGGTCATGACGAGGATGAGGACACCGGAGACGAGCTTCACGACGAGGGAGCTGGCGCCGACTTCGTCGAGCTGCGCGGCGGGGCTCATGAACGTCGACCAGATCGGGGCGAAGAAAACGTGAGCGTCAACGGCGCTGTCGAACTGTGGGATCGTCCAGCCGTACAGCTGCTTGATGTGCTCCATGGTCGTCTCGGGCTTGAGACGACGGAGCACGTGCAGCAGACCGAGGAAGACCGGCGCCTGGATCAGCATCGGAAGACAACCCATGAGCGGGTTCGCCTTCTCCTCCCGATACAGCTCGACCATCTTGCGCTGCAAGACTTCCCGGTCACCCTTGTAGCGCTGCTGGAGCTCCTTGACCTTCGGGCTGAGCGCCTGCATCGCGCGCTGTGACTTGATCTGCTTGACGAACAGCGGGAACAAGATCACCCGGATCGTGATCACCAGGAACACGATGGCCAGCACCCACGACCAGGCGGTCCCCAACACCTCGTGCTCCGGCACCACGAACGACCACAGTTCGTGCCAGCGCAGCAATAGCCACGAGATCGGGATGTAGATGAAATCTAGCAACGGCCTGCTCCGGTCGTCTCAGTCATATCTGCTCTCCATGATGGTCAGGCGCAGCCGGGACCGGATCGTATCCACCGGGGTGAAACGGTTGGCACCGTCCCAATCTGCGCACGGTCAACCACACACCCCGCCAGGCACCGTGCACCCGCAGCGCTTCGACGGCGTACGCGGAACACGTTGGATAGAACCGGCAGCGATTCGGCAGCGCCGGGCTGATCCATCGACGGTACGCGACAACGGGCCACGTCAGCAGCCGGGCCACGGGGGTCATGGTCGTCGTCCCCGCTCGGCCAGCGCCCGGAGGGCGCCCTCCACGTCACGCTCCAAGCGGTGATAATCCACTTCGGAGGCGAAGGGCAACGCACGAACGACGATGTCGGTGCCGGGGGTGAAAGTCGCCATTCGATCGGCGACGATGTGGCGAAGGCGGCGCTTGACGAGATTACGCGTCACCGCGCCGCCGACGGCTTTACTGACGATGAATCCCGCCCGGGATTCGCCCCCGTCAGTGTTCGGGGTCATGACATGAACGACCACCGCCCCGCGTCTGATCTTGCTCCCGTATTTCAGCGCGGCGGCGAAGTCACTGCTTCGCCGTAGTCGGGCGGTGGTCGGCAACACTTATTGGTCTTCTGCCGTCGTGGGAACGACTATGCCGTCAGGCGGGAACGACCCCGGCGACGGCGGGCAGCGACGATGGCGCGGCCGGCCCGGGTGCGCATGCGCAGCCGGAAACCGTGGGTCTTGGCACGGCGGCGGTTGTTCGGCTGGAAGGTGCGCTTGCTCACGACTGGTTCTCCACGTTCTGATCTGGTGTCTCGGCGTCGACGATGCCGGCCACAAGGTTAGCAGCAGGCATATGGACAACCCCGCGATCATACCGGTTGAGTGACGGCTCGCCGCCGGGACCGGACCGGAAGTTCTCCACAGGCGGGTCGACGAACGGCTGTGGAAAACGAGCCGAGTTATCCACAGGCCCTGTGGATAACTCTGGGGAACACCTTCGGTCTCGAGGCATGAAGCACCTCCGCCACGAAAGAACATTCGTGTATTTTCCCAGCTCAGAAGCTATGTGTGGACTCTCTCCGCAAGCCGTCGGCACCGCACTCCACAGGCTCGCACAGCCTGTGGATAACCTGTGGAAAACCTTCGGCGACTGAATGGGGCGAGCGGTGAGCCAGGACGAACTCCACACGGCATGGGCGGCCATGACCGCGGAGCTTCGTGACGCGACCCTGTCCGGTCAGCAACGCGCGTGGCTGAGCATCAGCCAGCCCTTGGGATTGTTCGAAGACACTGTAATCATCGCGGCACCGAACCGTTTCGCCAGGGAGGCGTTCGAATCCCGGCTGCGTCCGATGCTGACGGACGCCCTCTCTCGCGGCCTGGGACGTTCCATCCAGATCGCCGTCACGGTCCGCACCCTCGACCCTCCCGCGGACCCGCCGCCGCCGCCTCCGCCGTCGTACGCGCCCGCGCCCCGCTCCGCGCCGAAGGACGTCCCGGAGGCGCGACGCCAGCCGGAGCCCCCGAGCGGCGAGCTTCCGCCGATGCCCGCGCCGAGGCAGAGCCCGCGCGATCCCGCCTCCACCCCGTCGCAGCAACAGACGACCCCGCCTCGGGACGCGAGCCCGCCGCCGCTGTTCGACACGTCGGTCCTCACCTCGGCCGCTCGGCAGACACCGCCGCCGCGAACGACGCCCCTGGTACCGCCGCCGCCCAGCGCCGACCCCTCACCGGATCGCCGTGGTGGCGCGCCCACGTCGGCGGAGGCCAGGACACCCCAACCGAACGCGCAGCCCGCGACCGCGTCCCGGTTGAACCCGAAGTACAGCTTCGACACCTTCGTCATCGGTTCGTCGAACCGGTTCGCGCACGCCGCGTCGTTCGCCGTCGCCGAGTCGCCGGCCAAGGCGTACAACCCGCTGTTCATCTACGGCGGCTCGGGCCTCGGCAAGACCCACCTCCTGCACGCGATCGGGCATTACGCGCAGAGCCTCGGCAACGCGAAGAGCGTGCGTTACGTCTCCACCGAGGAATTCACGAACGACTTCATCAACTCGCTGCGCGACGACAAGCGCCAGGCCTTCCAGCGTCGATATCGCGACGTCGACATCCTCCTCATCGACGACATCCAGTTCCTGGAACGGGCCGAGCGAACGCAGGAGGAGTTCTTCCACACGTTCAACACGCTGCACAACGCGAACAAGCAGCTCGTGATCACGTCCGATCGTTCCCCCAAGCAACTGGCGACGTTGGAGGACCGACTGCGGACCCGGTTCGAGTGGGGCCTTCTCGCGGACATTCAGCCCCCCGACCTGGAGACGCGAATCGCGATCCTTCAGAAGAAGGCCGCGCAGGAACGCCTCGACGCACCACCGGACGCTCTGGAGTTCATCGCGTCTCGGATCAATCATTCGATTCGAGAGCTGGAGGGCGCTCTCATTCGAGTGACCGCCTACGCGAGTCTGACGAGCAAACCGGTCGACGTCGCGTTGGCGCACGAGGTGCTGCGCGATTTCATCCCCGAAGGGGAGAGCCCCGACATCACGACCGACGGCATTCTCGCCGCGACGGCCGACTATTTCGGGGTGAGTGACACGGATCTGCGTGGGCATTCCAGGTCCCGGGTCCTCGCCAACGCCCGGCAGATCGCCATGTACCTGTGCCGCGAGCTCACCGACCTGTCGCTGCCTCGGATCGGCCAGGCGTTCGGGGGGCGGGACCACACGACCGTCATGTACGCGGACCGGAAGATTCGCAAGCAGATGGCGGAGAAACGGTCTCTGTACAACCAGATCGCCGAGCTGACGAACCGTTTGAAACAGCAAGGGCACTGAAGGCGGCTCATCGCGGCCGTATCGCAGTTATCCACAGGGCGAATTCGCGTGATCTACGTCACTTTCCCTTCCGGTGGCGCACTTTCGCGCGCCGTCGGGACGGCGTTTCCCGCCACCCGCGTCCACAGTCACTCCACAGCACCTGTGGATAACTCTGTGTATAACCTGTGGATAACCCGAAAAAACCTGTGGATAACACTGTGGAAAACCTGTGGATAATTCTCCACATCCGTCCACAAGGGCTGTGGATAACCTGTGTATAACCTGTGGACAAACCTGTGGACAACTGTGGATAACTCGCCGCTTATTCACAGCCTGTGGATAACTCCGACTTTTTCCACAGCTCTCTCCACAGGTTATCCACATCCCCTCACATCCAATGACCTGCAAAAACTCCACTTATCCACAGTTTCCACAGGACTCAACACGACTACGGTATTTCTCTCTAAGAAAAAGAACTAATAGTCGCGCTGTGGAAAACTCGCTCGTTCGAGCGCTTCGACGACGTCGGAAGCACCCGACGGCGCTCCGACCCTCGTCAACGGCCATGGCAGCATGGTGAGTCGATCGAGGGGCACCGAAGGAGAACCACATGAAGTTTCGAGTCGATCGCGACGCGCTCGCGGACGCCGTCGCCTGGACCGCCAAGAGTCTCCCGGCACGTCCGTCGGTGCCGGTCCTGGCCGGAGCACTGCTGAACGTCACCGACGGCCAGTTGACGATCTCCGGGTTCGACTACGAGGTGTCCAGCCAGGTGACGGTGGACGTCGCGGCCAGCTCCTCCGGCAGCGCCCTCGTCTCCGGCAAGCTCCTCGCCGAGATCGTGAAGGCCCTGCCCGCCAAGCCCGTCGACCTCGCGGCCGAGGGCAACCACATCGAACTGACCTGCGGCAGCGCCCGGTTCACGTTGCCGACGATGCCGGTGGAGGACTACCCGGCGTTGCCCGACATGCCAGCGCCCGCCGGCACCATCGACGCGGCCACCTTCGCGGCCGCCGTCGCGCAGACCGCCGTCGCCGCCGGTCGTGACGACACCCTCCCCACGATGACCGGCATCCAGCTCGAGTTCTCGGGCACCGGTCTGTCCCTGCTGGCGACGGACCGCTACCGACTCGCGATTCGCGACCTCGACTGGCGACCCGACGACTCCGACCTCGAAGTGACGACGCTGATCCCGGCGAAGGCCCTCTCCGACACCGCGAAGGCGCTCGGCGCGCGTGGCGGCGACGTGACGATCGCGCTCCCCGACGTCAGCAACGGGGGCGTCGGCATGGTCGGATTCGCCGCCGCCGGTCGCCGCACCACCAGCCGTGTCCTCGACGGGCAACTCCCGCCGCTGCGGTCCTTCCTCGAGGTCAACTACGCGACGCAACTGCGCGTCCCGACGGCGGAGCTCGTCTCCGTCGCCAAGCGCGTCTCGCTGGTCGCCGAACGCAACTCGCAACTGCGCCTGCGATTCGACGACGACGGTCTCGTCGTCGAGGCCGGCGGCGCCGAGGACGCGAAGGCGTCCGAGGGAATGGACTGCGAGTACCTCGGCGAGGCGATGAAGGTCGCGTTCAACTCGCAGTACCTCTTGGACGGACTGTCCGCGATCTCCGCGCCCGTCGCGGTGTTCTCGTTCGGGCAGCCCGGCAAGGGTGTCGTGCTCACCGGTGACCGTGACGTCGACGATGACTCCGGTGCCGACCTCGGCGGCTTCAAGTACATGCTCCAGCCGCTGCGCTTCGAAAGCTAAACCCCTACCTCCATAAGGGAGTTCATGATGCAGCTCGGCATCATCGGTCTCGGCAAGATGGGCGGCAACATGCGCACCCGTCTGCGTCGAGCCGGTCACGACGTCGTCGGTTTCGACACCGACCCCACTCTCACCGACGCCACCGACCTGGCCGACCTGGCCGCCAAACTCGACGCGCCGCGCGCCGTCTGGGTGATGGTCCCCGCCGGCGACGCGACCCGGCAGACCGTCGCGGCGCTCGCCGACGTCCTCTCCGACGGCGACATCGTCATCGACGGCGGCAACTCGCGGTTCAGCGACGACGCCCCGAACGCGGCACTGCTCGCCGAGCGCGGCATCGGCTACATCGACGCCGGTGTCTCGGGCGGAGTGTGGGGGCTGGAGAACGGCTACGCGCTCATGGTCGGGGGCGAGAAGAAGCACGTCGACACCATGATGCCGATCTTCGACGCGCTCAAACCGCCCGGCGAGTACGGCTTCGTGCACGCCGGTGGCGTGGGCGCCGGACACTACGCCAAGATGGTCCACAATGGCATCGAGTACGGGTTGATGCAGGCCTACGCCGAGGGCTATGAGCTGTTGAAGGCGAGCGAACACGTCGAGAACGTTCCGGCCGTCTTCAAGTCCTGGCGCGAGGGCACGGTCGTTCGTTCCTGGCTGCTGGACCTTCTCGATCGGGCGCTCGAAGAGGACCCGAACTTCGACGCGCTGACCGGATACGCGACCGACTCCGGCGAGGGCCGATGGACCGTCGAGGAGTCGATCCGTCTCGCGGTCCCGCTCCACGCCATCAGCGCTTCGCTATACGCCCGCTTCGAATCCCGCCAGGACGACTCCCCGGCGATGAAGGCCATCGCGGCCCTGCGGAACCAGTTCGGCGGTCACGCCGTGAAAGAACTCGGTGGCGGTCACGCCGTCAAGGAGCATGGTGGCGGTCAAGGCACCGACAGCGGGACGAGCGGCGACAGCCCGTCCTAACACCACAGTGGGCGTCTCGCGGGAGACGCCCGGTTCGCGCCGCCCGTGGGCGTTCTCGTTCACGGGCGGTACTTTGTCCAGACCGCGGTCGGCGTGATTCGTCGACCCGTCGGTTCCGACTCCGCCGGAGGGGAGGCCGCCGTGCACGTCAGACGTCTTGAACTGACCGACTTCCGTTCCTATCCGCACGTGGACGTGGCGTTCGATCCGGGTGTCAGCGTCCTCGTCGGCCCGAACGGACACGGCAAGACCAACCTCATCGAGTCTCTTGTGTACATGGCGACCGGGGCGAGCCACCGCGTGTCGACCGACGCGCCACTGATCCGTCAGGGCGCCGCGCAGGCGATCGTCCGGGCGGCGATCGTCCACGACGAGCGGGAGCTGGTCGCCGATTTGACGATCACCTCGGGCAAGGCGAATCGCGCTCGCCTGAACCGGTCCCCGCTGCCCAGGGCCAGGGATCTGACCGGGGTGCTCAAGGCCGTCGTCTTCGCTCCGGAGGATCTGGCGTTGATTCGCGGTGAGCCCGAGCAGCGTCGGCGGCTGTTGGACGACCTGCTCGTGACGCGTTATCCACGGTTCGCCGGGGTGCGCGCCGACTATGACCGGGTCGTCAAGCAACGCAACGCCCTGCTGCGAACGGCGTACCTCGCGCGCAAGACCGGGGGACGCGGCAACACCGATCTGCACACGCTGGACGTGTGGGACAGCCATCTCGCCGAACACGGCGCGGACCTGCTCGCCGGTCGACTCACCCTCATCGAGGACTACGGGCCGTACGTCGTGAAGGCGTACGACGCGGTGAGCGCCGGTCGGGGTCGTCCCCGGATCGCCTATCAGTCGGCACTGGCCGAGACGGAGCCGTTGACTCCCCAGCGGGAGTTGTTGGCCGCCCGGTTGTCGGCCGGCCTGGCCGCGGCACGGTCCCGGGAGATCGAACGCGGGACGACGCTCGTCGGTCCACACCGCGACGACGTGACGCTCATGCTCGGGGATCTTCCGGCGCGCGGTTACGCCAGTCACGGGGAGTCCTGGTCGTACGCGTTGGCGTTGCGACTGGGCGCGGCCGAGTTGCTGCGGGCCGAGGCGGTCGCCCCGGTCCTGATCCTCGACGACGTGTTCGCGGAGCTCGACGCGGGACGTCGGGAGCTGCTGGCGGAGCTCGTCGTGGGCGCCCCGCAGGTCCTCGTGACCTGTGCCGTCGCGGAGGACATCCCGTCGGCGTTGACGGGGGCGCGGTACGACATCTTCGACGGGCGGGTCAGCCGTGTCATATGAGTACAAGCCGCGGCGGCGGAAGCGTCGCGGCGGCGGTCAGTGGTCGGGTCCGGGGCCGGACGCCCGCGACCCGCAGACCTTGAAGAGCCTGCTGGCGAAGATGGTCTCCGACCGGGGCTGGAACACCCAGGCGGCGGGGGCGAGCCTGTTCGCGCGGTGGAACGAGATCATCGGCCCCGAGATCGCCGACCACTGTCGTCCGATGGGGTGCCGCGACGGGGAGCTGTCGATCGAGGCCGAGTCGGCGGCGTGGGCGACCCAACTGCGGTTGTTCAAGCCCCAGATCCTGGCGAAGATCACCGCCGGAGTCGGGCCGGGCATCGTCAGTCGCGTCAAGATCACCGGCCCCGTCCAGACGAGTCATGTGACGGGACCGCGTCGTGTCCGGTATACCCCGAAACGCGACAGCCACGGATAGCAACGCAAAGCACCCACCCGAATAGGGGGGTACGTCACCCCGACTTTGGGCGTCAGATGACAACATGCGGCGCTGCTGGCCGCAATTGTGTCGCACGCACCCAGTAGGATTGAAACGTTGATGCCACGGTGGGCGCGGTGATGGCACCACCCCCTGCGCCTGTCGGTATCGCGGCCGAACATCCACGACAACAAGGAGCACTAGGTGGCAGCGGCTAAAGAGCAGCAGGAGTACAACGCCGAGTCCTTGACCGTCCTCGAGGGTCTCGAGGCGGTTCGCAAGCGTCCCGGCATGTACATCGGCTCGACGGGGGAGCGCGGTCTGCACCACCTGGTGTGGGAGGTCGTCGACAACGCCGTCGACGAGGCGCTCGCCGGATTCTGCGACACGATCGACGTGACGATCCTGCCGGACAACGGCATCCGCGTCATCGACAACGGCCGTGGTTTCCCGGTCGACATTCACCCCAAACTCGGCAAGCCCGGTGTCGAGGTCGCGTTGACCGTCCTGCACGCGGGCGGCAAGTTCGACAGCAAGTCCTACGCCGTGTCCGGCGGTCTGCACGGTGTCGGCGTGTCCGTCGTCAACGCGCTGTCGACGCGGGTCGAGGTCGAGATCCACAAGCACGGTTCCGTGTGGCGCCAGGCGTACAAGAACGCCTCCCCCGGCCCCCTCGAAAAGGGCGAGACCACCGACCGGACCGGGTCGACGGTGAGCTTCTGGCCCGACGACACGATCTTCGAGACCACGGTCTACAACTTCGAGACGATCTACCGGCGCCTTCAGGAGTACGCGTTCCTGAACAAGAACCTGAAGATCGTGTTCCGCGACGAGCGTCCCCGGCCGGAGTCGGAGGAGGACACGAAACCGCGCGAGGTCGTCTTCCAGTACGCCGAGGGCATCGCCGACTTCGTCCGGCACCTCAACGCGACGAAGAACTCCCTCCACAAGTCCGTCGTCCAGTTCGAGGCGGAGGGCGAGGGCCTGTCCGTCGAGGTCGCGATGCAGTGGAACGAGTCCTACGGCGAGAGCGTCTACACCTTCGCCAACGCGATCAACACGCACGAGGGCGGTACGCACGAGGAGGGCTTCCGCGCCGCGCTGACGACCTGCGTCAACAAGTACGGCGTCGACAAGAAGCTCCTCAAGGGAGCCGACCGCCTGTCCGGTGACGACATCCGCGAGGGTCTCGCCGCGATCGTTTCGGTCAAGATCGTCGACCCGCAGTTCGAGGGGCAGACGAAGACGAAGCTCGGCAACACCGAGGTGAAGAGCTTCGTGCAGCGCGTCTGCAACGAGTGGCTGGCCGACTGGTTCGACCGCAACCCGGCCGAGGCGAAGACGATCATCCAGAAGGCCTCGCAGGCGGCGCAGGCCCGTAAGGCCGCCGCGCAGGCGCGCAAGCTCGCCCGGCGCAAGAGCCTGTTGGAGACCTCCTCCATGCCGGGCAAGCTGTCGGACTGCCAGTCGACCGACCCGCGCGAGTCGGAGATCTTCGTCGTCGAGGGTGACTCCGCGGGCGGCTCCGCCAAGCAGGGCCGCGACCCGCGCATCCAGGCGATTCTCCCGATCCGAGGCAAGATCCTCAACGTCGAGAAGGCCCGCATCGACAAGATCCTCAAGAACAACGAGGTCCAGGCGATGATCACGGCCCTCGGCACCGGCATCCACGACGACTTCGACATCGAGAAGCTGCGCTACCACAAGGTCATCCTCATGTCGGACGCCGATGTGGACGGTCAGCACATCAACACCCTGCTGCTGACGCTGCTGTTCCGTTTCATGCGTCCGCTCGTCGAACTCGGCCACGTCTACCTGTCGCAGCCCCCGCTGTACAAGATCAAGTGGAACCGCAAGGGCGACCAGTTCGAGTACGCCTTCTCCGACCGCGAACGCGACGGCCTGATCGAACTCGGGATGTCGCAGGGCAAGCCCGACCCGCGCAAGCACGACGGAATCCAGCGCTACAAGGGTCTCGGCGAGATGAACTACACCGAGTTGTGGGACACCACGATGAACCCGGCGACGCGCGCCCTCCTGCGCGTCACGCTCGACGACGCGGCGACCGCCGACGAGCTGTTCAGCGTCCTCATGGGCGAGGACGTCGAGTCGCGCCGGAACTTCATCCAGCGCAACGCCAAGGACGTGCGCTTCCTTGACATCTGAGCAACCCCGTAAACGAAGTGCTATCCCGGCCAACGGGAGAGAGGTAATTCGGTGACCGAACCAACCACGCCGGAAGTCGACGTCCCCGAGGTGGGAGCCGGCCGTATCGAACCCGTCGGTGTCGACGTCGCGATGCAGCGCTCCTTCCTCGACTACGCGATGAGCGTGATCGTCAGCCGGGCGCTGCCCGACGTCCGCGACGGCCTCAAGCCCGTACACCGCAAGGTCCTGTACGGCATGTACGACGGCGGGTACCGTCCCGACCGCGGTTATGTCAAGTGCTCCCGCGTCGTCGGCGATGTCATGGGGCAGTACCACCCGCACGGTGACGCGTCGATCTACGACACTCTTGTGCGGATGGCGCAGCCCTGGTCGCTGCGGTATCCCCTGATCGACGGCCAGGGCAACTTCGGTTCGCCCGGAAACGACCCGGCGGCCGCGATGCGGTACACCGAGTCGCGTCTCGATCCGCTGGCGATGGAGATGCTGCGCGACATCGACGAGGATTCCGTCGACTTCGGCCCGAACTACGACGGCAAGACCACCGAACCGAAGGTCCTGCCGGCGCGCATTCCGAACCTGCTCATCAACGGTGCCGAGGGCATCGCGGTCGGCATGGCGACGAAGATCCCGCCGCACAACCTCCGCGAGATCGCCGAAGCCGTCACCTGGTGCCTCGACAACCCCGAGGTGCCCGAGGCGGAGACGCTGGAGGCGCTGCTCGGGATCGTCAAGGGCCCCGACTTCCCCACCGGCGCGCTCGTCGTCGGCATGGCCGGCATCGAGAGCGCGTACCGGACGGGCCGCGGTTCGATCCGGATGCGCGCCGTCATCGAGGTCGAGGAGGACCGCAAGGGCCGCCCCTGCCTCGTCATCACCGAGCTGCCTTACCAGGTCAACCCGGACAATCTCGCTGAGCGCATCGCCGAACTCGTCAAGGACGGCAAGCTCAACGGCATCTCCGACATCCGGGACGACTCCTCGGGTCGTACCGGCATGCGCATCGTTCTCGTGCTCAAGCGCGACGCGGTCCCGAAGGTCGTGCTCAACAACGTCTACAAGCACACCCAGCTTCAGGAGACCTTCGGCGCGAACATGCTCGCGCTGGTCGACGGGGTGCCTCGCACCCTCAACCTGGCGCAGTTCGTGCGGTACTACGTCGAGCACCAGATCGAGGTCATCGTTCGGCGGACGAAGTTCCGTCTGCGCAAGGCCGAGGAACGCGCCCACATCCTGCGCGGTCTGTCGAAGGCGCTCGACCAGCTCGACGAGGTGATCGCCCTGATCAGGCGCGCGCCGTCGGCGGAGGAGTCGAAGTCGGGTCTGATGCGTCTGCTCGACGTCGACGAGATCCAGGCGACCGCGATCCTCGACATGCAGCTGCGTCGTCTCGCCGCGTTGGAGCGGCAGAAGATTATCGACGAACTGTCCGAGATCGAGACGAAGATCGCCGACCTGGAGGACATCCTCGCCAAGCCGGAGCGTCAGCGGACCATCATCAAGGACGAGCTCGCCACGGCCGTCGCCAAGTGGGGCGACGAGCGTCGGACGAAGATCATCCCCGATGAGGGCGAGGTCTCGATGGAGGACCTGATCGCCCGCGAGGACATCGTCGTGACGATCACTCGCGGCGGTTACGCGAAGCGGACGAAGATCGATTCGTTCCGGTCACAGCGTCGCGGCGGCAAGGGCGTCGCGGGTGCTTCGCTCAAACAGGACGACATCGTCAGTCACTTCTTCGTCTGTTCCACACACGACTGGATGTTGTTCTTCACGAACAAGGGCCGCGTGTACCGGGCGAAGGCGTACGAGCTGCCGGAGGCGGGTCGTACCGCGCGCGGTCAGCACGTCGCGAACCTGCTCGCGTTCCAGCCGGACGAGCACATCGCTCAGGTGATGCAGATCAGCGGCTACGACGTCGCGCCGTACCTGGTGTTGGCGACGCGTCGCGGCCTGGTCAAGAAGACGAAGCTCTCCGACTTCGATTCGCCTCGTACCGGTGGTGTCATCGGCATCAACCTGCGAGACGGGGACGAGCTCGTCGGCGCGGCCCTCATCAGCGGCGAGGACGATCTGCTGCTGGTGTCGCGTGGCGCGCAGGCGGTTCGCTTCCAGGCGACCGACGACGCGTTGCGCCCGATGGGTAGGGCGACGTCGGGAGTCATCGGTATGCGCTTCGGCGAAGAGGACGAACTGCTTACCATGGAAGTGGTTCGCGACGGCATGGACATCTTGGTGGCCACGAGTGGCGGCTACGCCAAGCGAACCCCGGTTGAGGAGTACCCGCAGCAAGGACGAGGCGGCAAGGGCGTCTTGACGGCTAAGATCACCGAGCGGCGGGGCAATTTGATCGGCGCGTTGTCGGTGACACCCGAGGATGAGTTGTTCGCTATCACGTCCGGGGGTGGTGTCATCCGTACTCCGGTGAAACCGGTGCGACGGACGACCGACCGCAACACTATGGGTGTCAAGTTGATGGACCTACCCGAAGGCGTATCGCTCATCGCCATCGCACGAAGCGCTGACGAACCGGACGAACAGGAATAGACGCATGACCGAGGCACAGGCAGATAGCTCACCGGCCGCAGGAAGTGCCACAGTGGACTCAGCTGGCGGGTCGGTCGGCCAGCCGGGATCGGGTTACACCCGACCCCCGGGCATGACCCCACCCCCGACGACGCCGGATCCCACGGTGGGCGTCGCCTCGCCGGGGCCCGCTCGTGTCGCCGAGGCGGTCAAGGCCGCCCGCGCGGCCGTGTCGGCTGCTGCCGGACGGGGCCCGCGCCGTGCCCGGCTCCACCTTCGCCGGATCGACCCCTGGTCGGTCATGAAGTTCTCCTTCGCGGTGTCGGTGGTGCTGTTCATCGTCATGATCGTGGCGACGACGGTCCTCTACATCGCGCTCGACGCGATGGGCGTGTTCGACAGCGTCAATGGAATGCTCGACGGCCTGATTGGGGCCGGCGGTTCCAGCAGTCAGATGTCGTTCCAGTTCAGCGCATCCGGCGTGATCATGGTGTCGGCCCTCCTCGGGCTGGTCAACATGGTCCTGTTCACTGCACTGTCGACACTCGGCGCGTTCATCTACAACGTGTGCGCCGATCTGGTCGGCGGCATCGAGCTGACGCTCGCCGAAAAGGAGTAACGAACGTCCACGGTGGCGGCGGAGTCTCTCCGCCGCCACCGTCATGTTCATCCATAAACGATGGAGCTCCGGCCGTTATGCTCTGCGCACCGTCCGTTGTGTCCTGTCTCGGTTTTCACGTGCCGCGACATCCGCACCAAATGCCCACGCGACCGTCGAGAGCGCTGTTACGGTGGCCGGGTGAGCGTGGAGACCCGGCGACAACGAGAACGACAGGAACGACGCCGACTGATCGTCGACACCGCTCGGCGCATCGCCCAAACCGAAGGCTGGGAAGCGGTCACCACCCGCCGTCTCGCCAACGACATCGAGTACAGCCAGCCGGTGCTGTACAGCCACTTCACGAGCAAGACCGCGATCATGGCGGCCGTCGCCGCCGACGGGGTCACCGAACTCGTCCACGCGATCGACGAAGCCGCGCACGCCATCGAACCCGCCGACCGCATCGACGCCGTCGCCCGCGCGTACCTGCGGTACGCCGCGACGCATCGCGCCGTGTACGAGGCGATCTTCACTCCCGGCATCGACTCCGGCGACGCGCACACCGCCCGCATCCGCGACGCCCTCGACGCCGCCGCCACCGAACGGGACGGCGCCGCGCTCGCGCTCTGGCCTCTTCTGCACGGCATCGCGTCCCTCGCGGGCGACCGGCACATCGACTACACGGACACTGATCACGCTCGCGCCGTCGCCAGCCTTCTGTCCGGTGAACGGGCCAGGACGGCTCGACTCATCGTCGGCGGGAAACTCACTCGCGCTAAGGCGAAGACCCCCGCACAATAGAACCGGCCCCCCAACCGGGGTCGTGCGAAGCGGGTCCGGTAGGCTTCCGTCTCGTTGCGGTAGTCCAAAGCTACGGCGGCACAACACTGTTCGGGGCTATAGCTCAGTCGGTTAGAGCGCATCGCTGATAACGATGAGGTCGCTGGTTCGATTCCAGCTAGCCCCACAGGTGACAGAAAAAGGACGACTCCGTTGAACGGGGTCGTCCTTTTCGTTTGGTCGATCCCCGAGGCCCTTCCCGGCGGCGGTGACCACGAACGTCGTCGCGATTCGGAGGCCCACGCCCGCGTCCCGTGTCGATCGCCGCGTCGAGCCGCGTGGTCGACGTTCGTATGCTGTGCACGGACATGAGGGCCACGAATGGAGGATCGAGACGTGGGAACCTGGGGAGCCGGGAACTTCGACAGTGACACGGCGGCCGACCGGCTGTCGGAGTTGACCGGGCGGCTCATCGACGAGATCGAGCAGGCGATGAACGGCGACCCGGTCGGGCTCGAGCCCGACGAGTACGACGGCGTCGTCGTTCCCTGCAACCTCGAACTCCTGGCGCTGCTCTCCGAGCGGGGCTACGTCGGCGTCACGCTGCCGCCCGCGGTGAAGCTGGCGGAGTGGAAGAAGACGTTCCTGGACGTCTGGGAGCGCAGCATCGACGGACTCGAGCCGAAGCCCGAGTACAAGGTGGAGCGTCGGGCGGTCCTCAACGCGACCTTCGACCGACTCATCGCGCTCGCCGAGGAGTCGTGACGCCGGTTCAGTCCGCCAGCACCGGTGTGTTCTGACAGGCCGCGAGCAACCATCGGTCGTCCTCTTTGGTCATGACGTACAGCGGGGAGTTCGGTTCGCCCACGGGCTCGCCGTCGAGTGTCCGATATTGCGCGACCACCTTGACCGCCGCGACGTCGGGACGCAGGAACAGAATGTTCTCCACTGTGTACGTCACGGTCGACTCGCGCATCGCCCCGGGCAGGACGGACCTGGTGAACGTGGCGATCGCGTCCCTTCCGTACAGGCGCTTTCCGTGCGCGGTGGTCCAGATCGCGTCCCGTCGAAACAGCGCGATGAACGCTTCCGGCAGTTCGTTGCGCTGCGAGTGCTCCAGGTCCGCGACGACCGCGGTGACGGCCGCGATCTCCGTGTCGTGATTCGAGTCGGTCATGCGATCCATCGTCGTACTTCGACTCGAGTTCAAGTCAAGATCGAGTGAGGCCGATCACCGGTGTCGATCCGGCGCGCGTGGGGCACGACGCGCCCCGGTCGGGGCTACAGTTGGGCGGTCGTTCGGGAGAGGGAGAAGTGGATGTCGACCGACGGATCGGCCGAGCTTCGGACCGACCGACTCCTGATGCGTCCGTGGACCGCGGCGGACCTGGCCCCGTTCTCGGAGATGAACGCCGACCCACGTGTCATGGAGTTCTTTCCCACGCCGCTCGACCGCATCAGCAGCGACGCCATGGCCGCGCGCATCATGGCGCGAATGGAACAGCGCGGCTGGGGCCTGTGGGCCTTGGAGGTCACCGCGACGGGAGCGTTCATCGGGTTCACCGGGCTCGCCGACGTGTCCTTCGAAGCGCACTTCACGCCCGCGACCGAACTCGCCTGGCGGCTCGCCCGACACGCCTGGGGCCACGGTTACGTCAGCGAGGCGGCGATCGCCGCGCGGGACTACGCGTTCGACACGCTCGACCGCGACGAGGTCGTCGCGTTCACGGCCGTCGACAACATCCGTTCCCGCGCCGTCATGGAGCGGATCGGCATGAGCCGCGACGAGGACGACGACTTCGACCACCCGCTCCTGCCGATAGGCCACCGCCTTCGGCGGCACGTCCTCTATCGGGCGCACCGCCCCACCGAATCACGCGAGCAGTCCACGAACGACTGACGTCACCGCCGCAGCAGCGCCGGATGAAGCGCCGTCGCCGGTCCCCTGTGGTACAGCCGGGCCGGGCGTCCACGATCGCCGTCGGTGAACCGGTCCGTCGGCTCGACGAAACCCGTTGTCCCCGTGACCTTCCGATGAAAGTTGCGCGGGTCGAGCCGCGCCCCCCACACCACCTCGTAGACGCGCCGCAACTGTGCGATCGTGAACTCCTCCGGGCAGAACTCCGCCGCCAGCGACGAGTACTCGAGCTTCGCTCGGGCGCGCTCCACCCCGTCGCCCAGAATCCCGCGATGGTCGAACGCGACCGGCACCCCGCCGTCGAGCGGCTCAGCCACGGGATACCACGCGCTCGCGGCGTCGGTCGGCTCCGACAGCCCCGGTAGCAACGCCAGGTACGCGACCGAGATGACTCCTTGGCGTGCCCCGGCGGCCGCGTCGCCGTACGTGGCGAGCTGTTCGAGGTGCCCTTCGTCCGTGGTGGTGCCGGTGCGATCCGCCAGTTCGCGGGCCGCGACCCGAGGAAGATCGCCGTCGTCGACGTAGCCGCCCGGAAGCATTAGATCCACACTGGATCCATCCCTGTCGAGCAGGACCGAAAGCGTGTCGCGCCGAACCGTCAGTACGACGAGATGGACCGTCACGGCGAAAAGGCTCACGGCAGTCGGCATGACTCATTATCGAACACGGGACGTCGTCGCCCGATCGCCGCCGCACGCTCGACGAAATGTCGGCGCGAGAGCCGCCCACGCGCGGCGAAACGGTGTCATGCTTGGTTTGTGGCGGCCATGCCGCCTGGTATCCCGGAGGTGCGCGATGTCCCGGTTCTCCCGCCTGCAATCCCGGTTCCTCGGCGCGGCGGTCGCCTGGTGCGTCAGACGCACCGGCGGTCACTGCGAAGTGGTGGACGATCTGCGGGTGTGCCGCACCGGCCGCGTCAAGCTGTACGCCAGGGGCGGCACCCAATGGGGAGACGTCTTCGTCACCGGAGACCGGCCCGTCGGCGCCGGTTTACTGGCCCACGAACGGTTCCACCGGGACGAGCAGTGGCGACGATTCGGGCTCGCGTTCGCCGCCATGTACGCCTGGGCGCAGGTCCGAGACGTTTGGATCGGCGACCTGCCGCTCAATCGGTACGAGCTGGCCGCGGAGGAGGCCTCCGACTACGGCGGCGGCTATCCCCGCTTCGATCGCTGACCGGACGCCGTCGCGAGTCGACATGGGACGCTCGTCGCGACCTGGTCCGGGTCGGATCAGGCGTTCGACCCGACAAAAGTCCTCAGTGGTCGGCACTCGCCGTCCACGTCCCGTGAACCCGCCGGAGTCGCGCGACGATCTCGCCGACCGTCGCGTACGCCGACACCGCCTCCACGCACGCCGGCATGATGTTGTCGCCCCGTTCGGCCGCCGCCGACACGGCGTCCAAGGCCGTGGACACGGCGTGGCCGTCGCGTTCCCGGCGGATCCTCCGCAGCGCTTCGATCTGCGAACCCTCCGCCTTCTCGTCCACACTGAACACCTCGAGCGGACCCGACGGACTCGCCCACGTGTTCACGCCGACGAGGATCTCCTCGCCCAGCTCGACCGCGCGTGCCTTGCGATACGCCTCGTCTCCGATACGGTGCCGCTGCAGACCCGCCTCGATCGCCGCCAGCGCGCCACCCGCGCCCGCGACGCTCGCCATGACGTCACCGATCTCGCGCTCGTACGCGTCGGTGCGCGCCTCGACGACATGCGACCCCCCGAGCGGATCGACATTGTCCATGATGGATGTCTCGTGGGCGACGATCTGCTGGGTGCGCAACGCCAACAGCGCCGCGTCCGCGGTCGGCACCCCGAGCGCCTCGTCATAGGCGCACACGTGCAACGTCTGCACACCGGCGCACGCGGCGGCGAAGGTCTCCAACGCCGTCCGGGCGAGGTTGTTCATCGGTTGCTGCGCCGTCAGGCTCGACCCGGCGGTGAACGCGAAGATCCGAAGCTTCGCGCTGTCCGGGTTCGTCGCCCCGTAACGAGACGTGACGAGACGGGCCCAGCAGCGCCGCGCCGCCCGCAGCTTCGCGACCTCGCCGAGCACGTCCATGCCGACCGACAGGAACGTGTACAGCGACGGCGCGACCTCGTCGATGCCGACACCGCGCTCCGTCAAGGCGTCCAGGTAGGCGATCGCGTTGGCGAAGGTGTACCCGACCTCGGCCGCGGGATCCGCGCCCGCCTCCGCCATGTGGTACCCCGACATCGCGAGACTCACCCAGCCCGGGGCCACCCGCGCGAGATGCTCCATCGTGTCGACGGTGAGCCGCAGCCCCGCCGCCGCCGGGAAGATCTGCGTGCCGCGCGCGATGTACTCCTTCAACACGTCGTTCTGAATGAAGATCTTGAACGTCTCCGGTGGAACCCCGCGCTTCCTCGCCAACGCCAGCCACATCGCGGCCCACACGAAACCGATCGAGTTGGCGGTCGTCCGCACCTGCCGCAGATCCTCGAGCGCGATCCCGTCGGTGAGGATCTCCACGTCGGCGAGGGAGTCGATGGCGACGCCGACCCGCCCGACCTCGCCGACCGCCAACGGGTCGTCGGAGTCGAGCCCGAGCTGCGTCGGCAGGTCCAGGGCGACGGAGAAGCCGTGCTGCCCGGCGTCGATGAGCTCCTTGAACCGCGCGTTCGACTGGGCGGCCGTGCCGAACCCGGCGTACTGGCCCATGATCCACGGCTGCGCCGCCTCGGTGATACCGCGCGTGTAGGGGAAGTGTCCGGGCCGTTCCGTCATGACCGCCGTAGCTCCGTCTTGTCGATTTTGCCGTTGGAGTTCACCGGCATCCGTGTGAGGTGGTGGACGTGCTTCGGTTTCTTGAACGACGCGAGCTCCCGACGGCACGCCGTCAGGACCGCCTCCGCCGTGGCCGTGCCGGTGTACGCGGCGGTGACGGCCTGCCCCCAATCCTCGTGCGGGACCCCGTACACGGCCACGTGCTCCACGCCCTCGACCGCGGCGATCACGTCCTCGATCTCGCGCGGATAGATGTTGTAGCCGCCCGAGATGATCATGTCGCCGAGCCGATCGACGAGCCACAGATACCCGTCGGCGTCGAACCGCCCGATGTCACCGGTGTGGAGTTCGCCGTTCGACAACGCCTTCACCCCCGTCGACCGTCCCCAATAGCCGGACGTGACATGCCGGCCCGCCGTGACGACCTCCCCCACCTCGCCGACCGGCACCTCACGACCGTCCGCGTCGACGATCCGCACGGCCACACCCGGAACGGGACGTCCGGCGCTCGTGAGGAGTTCCGGTTGCTCCGTGACGGCGCGCGCGTGGTCGTCCGCGTCGAGCACGGTCACCGGAGGTATCGCCTCGACGAGGCCGTAGTACTGCGTGAGCGCCGGAGTGAGCCGGGCGTGGGCCGCGCGGATCTGCTCGGGAGGCAGCGGAGCCCCGGCGTAACCGAGCATCGTGAGTTCCCGACCGAGCCGGACGTCCGCCGCGAGCAACCGCGCGATCATCGTCGGAACGAGCGCCGTGTGCGTGACACCGTGCCTGGACACCGCTTCCGCGAACGTCTCCGCGTCGAAACGGTCGAGGATCACCTGACGCGCCCCCGCCGCGACGAACGGAAGCGTGAACAGCCCCGACGTGTGCGTCATCGGCGCCGCGTGCAGGTACGCGTCCCCCGCCGACGGGATCGCCGGCAGCACCGCGCGAAGCATCCCGTCGAGACTCGCGAGGCGGTGCGAATGATGCCGACGCACGCCCTTCGGCGCGCCCGTCGTGCCGGACGTGTAGTTGAGCGACACGAGCTCCGCGATCCGGGCACCCACCCTTGGGGCCGCCGCGAGCCGACGGTCGTGGTCACCGTCGAGCACGAACACGTGGTCCATGCCGTCGGCGAGGGCCGCCGCCCGATCGAGATACCGCTCATCGACGATCAGTCCGCGAGCCCCACAGTTGTCCGCGATGCGATGCCAGTCCTTCTCGGTCAGACGCGGGTTCAGACACACCCGGACCAGCCCCGATCGCGCGCACGCCACATCGGACTCGACGAAGCGCGTCCCGTTGGGCTGCAGATCGAGCACCCGATCCCCGACCGCGAGACCCGACGTCGCCAACAGACCCGAGAACGCGACCGCCCGCCGAAGCAGCTCCGCGAAGGTCGTGTCCCCCACGTCATCGGTGAACGCGACCCGATCGGGGTGGCGCTCCGCCGACCGCTCGAAGACGCTCACGATGTTCATGACGATTTCCTCTCCCGATGCCCGGTCACCAGCGCGTGCACCGCCGCCGACGGTTCCATATGGACGGTCACGCCGACGTCGGCCAGGAGCGCGGCGAAACCGGGCGCGTGCGCCGTCGCCCCGCTGCGCGACACGGCGATCGCCTTACCGGCCTTCGCCACGGCGCCGATCGCCGCGGCCGCGACACTCGCCTGCGGCTCCGCGAGCACGCACAGGCACACCAGGATCGCGTCGACCGTCGGATCCTTCGCGAGGATCGCCAACGACTCGGTGAACAACGTCGGGTCCGTCATCACCGTCGCCGTCACGTCCAACGGATTGTCCACGGTGGCGTAATCGGGCAGCTCCGAACGCAGCTCGGCGCGCGTGAGGTCGGTCAACGGCGCCAACCGCGCCGGTGCCACGTCGATCGCGTCGGCCGCGAGGATTCCGGAACCGCCGGACGTCGTGATGACGGCGACGCGAGGCGGAGCGGCCTCGCCCAGCGCGGCACCCGCGAGCAGGCCGGGCAGATCATCCGTGATCGTCAACGTGTCCTGCACGGCGTCGCGATGTTCGGACGTCAAATCCGCCCAAGCGAACCGGGTGGCCGTCACCGAATGCGCGATCCCGTTCCGACTCCGGGCGGCACGCAGCACCGTGACCGGCGTCGACGACGCCGCGATCCGATCCAGCGACGCCCGGTCCGGCGGTGATTCGAGGAACGCGATCACGTTGCGACAGTCGTCCCGTTCCGCCAGGTCGGCGATCACCTCGCCCGCCGTCACATCGGCTTCGTTGCCGGTCGTCGCGACCCACCGGACCGGCAGACCGGCCTCGGCCGCCAGACCCGCGATCCCGTAGCCGAGCCCACCGGAGTGGCTGACGACGGCTAGCCCGCCCGGATCGGCGAACAGCCCGGTCGCGTCCAACGCCGGGGAGAAGGTCGCCGCCAGACCGGTCGCGAAATCCGCGACACCGATCGTGTTCGGCCCCCACAACCGCGCCCCCGCCGCGCGGGCGTCGGCCGCCATCGCGGCCTCGATCGACGCCCCGCGCTCGCCCGTCTCGGCGAAGCCGGACGCGCCGACGATCACATGCGACACTCCCGCGTCGAGGCAGTCGACGACGGCGCCGCGCACCGACTCGCTGGGAACGAGGACCATCGCGAGATCGACGGTGGAGCCGACGTCGGCCACGGTCGCGGTGGCGGGCTGTCCCGCGACGGTGTCCGCGGTCGGGTGGACGGGATGGACGGTGCCCGTGAAGCCGTGCCGCAGCAGGGCTCGGACGACGCGCCCACCCGTGGAGGATGGCCGGTCGCTGGCGCCGATGACGGCGACGGATCGGGAGTCCCATATCGATTGCGGCGCTTGGCGTGTCGACACGCGGTCAGCCTGTCACGAATGATTGACGCCCGTCAAGGCGACGGCATACGGCGAGCCGTGGAATCATCGCGCCTCGGCCGGGACGAAGTCGGTCGGTTGTTCGGGTCCATCATGGTTCTACACCGACTGAATCCGCGTGAATCGATCGGATGCCTTGCGGTGCAGGCATTCTGCCGCGATCTACGCCATTAGGAATCCCTTGTGGGCAATCCAGGGGGCCTCCGACCTCCTCCCCAGGTCGGAGCCTACCCATCACATGCTGAAGCCACGCTAAAGCGGCCTGAAACCGTCTTCAGGCGCCACCGTGAACGGCACCGGTTCCCGCACACGTCTCACTCGAACAGTCGTTCCAGATACTCGGCGACCCCGTCGTCGTCGTTGCCGGACGTCACCTCGTCGGCCGCCGCCGTCACCTGCGGGTGCGCCGCCGCCATAGCGACCCGGCGACCCGCGACGGCGAACATCGGCAGGTCGTTCAGGGCGTCACCGAAGACGAGCGTGTCCGACAACGAGACCCCCGCCCGTTGCGCCACATACGACAGCCCGGCGCCCTTGTCGACACCCGGCGGACACACCTCGACGAAACCGATCCCGGCCTCCGTCATCGCGCACCAATCGAGCGGGACCAGGCCGCGCGCCACCGGCAGCAACTCCACCGCCGGGATCGCGTCGCTCCGCAAGAACGCCTTCACCGCGTCCCCCGCGAACGCGACATGCCGCTCCGCCGCGATGATCGGCACCGGAAACGGCCAATCCGCGATCACGTCGCCCATCAGCGGAGCCTCATGGCTCGAGTCGTTCTCGACCAACACCGTCAACGGCCCGACCCCGCGCTCCACATGCGCCACGACCTCGGCGGCCCGCGCGCCCGGCATCAACGTCGACCGCCATGGTGTCATCGGACCACGACCGTTGGCGCCGTAGATGAAGCCGCCCTGCGCCAAGACGAGCCAGTGCGCACTGGGGACGTCACGGCGACACAACTCCAACAGGCGCGGGCCGCGCCCGGTGATACCGACGATCGTCACGCCCGCCGCGGACAGCCGACTCAACACGTCATGCGAACGCTGAGAGACCGTGCCGTCGGACCGGACCAACGTCCCATCCAGATCCGTCGCGACGAGGCGAGGCAAGTTCACGGAAACCATCTCTTCAACACTACGGCCACACCGTCGTCATACACCGACGGCGCGACCTCGTCGGCGGCTTCCTGCACCTCCCCGACCGCCTGACCCATCGCCACCGAATGACCGGCCCAAGCGAACATGGGCAGATCGTTGGCGGCGTCCCCGAACACGATCGTGTCGGCCGGATCGACCCCGTAGTGGGCCGCGATCGCGGCGACACCCGTCGCCTTCGTGACACCGGCAGCGCCGATGTCGATCCAACCGTTGAAACCGACCTCGACGCAGAACTTCGACTCGTCGATCCGGGCGCTGTCCGCGAGACGGGTCGCCGCAGGGCACCGTAGGCGCGTCCCATAGCTGGACGTCGCCTCGACTCGGGCGGCCAGACGGACCGTCGGCGTCGCCGCGAGAGTGTCGACGTCCACGACGTCCGCCCACGTCGACTCGAAGTCCCGCGAGAAGTTCGCCGTGTGCCGCCAACCCCGCTGCCGCAACTCGACCGCGAACGCCGTCGAGGCGTCCGCGCGAGCCAAGGCCTCGACGGCCTCCGCCGGGTCGATGAGGACCTCGTCGATCACCTGATCGCGGGCCAGATCGTAGGTGACGGCGCCGTGCGTCGCGGAGACCAACCCGTCCGTCAATCCAAGGTCGGTGACCGTGCGCAGCGCACCCCAGACGGCGCGCCCCGTCGCGATCGCGACGGGCACACCCGCCGCACGCACCGACGCCAACGCCTTGATGATGGCCGGGCTCGGCGCTACATGGGCGGTGTCATAGCCGACGACGGTGCCATCGAGGTCTACAACCACCAATTTCGGGCAATCCATTGCCCGACAGTACCCGTCCGAAGGTGAACGTGAGGGACACCAGTAGTCGAATCACGATGACGAACACATGAGGTCACGTCGCCGACACGCGGTGCGTGAGCTCGGGTTCGACTCCCGTGACTGCGTCAGCGGACCGGCTCCAGGACGTCCCTCCCGAGGAACGGCCGCAGCGCCTCGGGAACCAGCACCGAACCGTCCGCCAACTGGTTGTTCTCCAGGATCGGGACGAGCCACCGCGTCGTCGCGAGCGTTCCGTTCAACGTCGCCGCGACCTGCGGACGCCCGTTCTCGTCGCGATACCGCACACCGAGCCTCCGCGCCTGGTACGTCGTACAGTTCGACGTCGACGTCAACTCCAGGTAGCGGTTCTGGCTCGGCAGCCATGCCTCACAGTCGAACTTGCGCGCGGCCGACGAACCGAGATCCCCACCCGCGGTGTCGATGACGCGATACGGGACGCCCATCAACCCGAGCATCTCCTCCTCCATCGCGAGGATCCGCTGGTGCTCCTGCCTGGCGTCCTCCGGGCGGCAGAACGAGAACATCTCGATCTTGTCGAACTGGTGCACCCGAATGATCCCGCGCGTGTCCTTGCCGTAGCTGCCCGCCTCACGCCGGAAACACGACGACCACGCCGCGTACCGCATCGGCTGCTCGTCCAGGTCGAGGATCTCCTTCGAGTGGAACGACGCCATCGGCACCTCCGACGTCCCCACCAGATAGAGGTCGTCACGCTCCAGGTAGTACACCTCGTCGGCGTGCTCGCCGAGGAAACCGGTGCCCTCCATCGCCTCCGGTCGCACCAGCACCGGCGGAATCATCGGCGTGAGTCCATACTCGACAGCCTTGTTCATGGCCAGCTGGAGCATCGCCAACTGCATGAGCGCGCCGACGCCCGTCAGGTAGTAGAAGCGCGCGCCCGAGGTCTTCGCGCCGCGCTCGGTGTCGATCATGCCGAGCGACTCCGCGAGCTCGACGTGGTCACGGCCGCCCTCCGGCGTCGACGTCTCCCCGACGGTGCGCAGCACGACGTAGTCGTCCTCACCGCCCTGTGGAACACCGTCCTCGACGATGTTCTGGATCGCCATGTGCGTCTTGCGCAGGCGCTCCGCCGCGCGAGTCACCCCCGCCTCGGCGGTCTTCACCTGAGCGGCGAGTTCCTTCGTGCGCGCGAGCAGCTCCGCCTTCTCCTCGCCGGACGCGCGAGAGACGAGTTTGCCCTGTTGCTTCTGTTCGGCGCGGAGCGCCTCGAACCTCTGCAGGGACTCACGATGTTCGGCGTCGGCGGTGAGCAGGGCGTCAACCGCCTCGGGCGACGCGCCACGGGTCTTCTGGCTGTCGCGGACGAGGTCGGGATTGTCTCGGACGATACGCAGGTCGATCACGAGCAATGAGGTTACCGGTAGCCCGAACGCGAGTACACGGCATATTCTGCCGTGATGGCTGTGGACATGACCCGGGAACGTTTCGAGGAACTCGTCGCCGACGCGCTCGATCTGGTCCCCGGCGGCCTTATGTCCATGTTGGACAATGTTGTGATCATGGTCGAGGACGAACCGACCGGCGACGACGCGAACCTGCTCGGCCTGTACGAGGGTTACGCGCTCACCGAACGCGGCTGGGACTACGGCGGAGTCCTCCCCGACACGATCACCATCTTCCGCGGACCGACCCTGCGCATGTGCGCGTCCGAGGACGAGGTCGTCGAGGAGGTGTCGATAACCGTCGTCCACGAGATCGCCCACCACTTCGGCATCGACGACGCCCGACTCCACGAACTCGGCTGGGCTTGACCGCGACGTCGGATTCCTGCCGGTCGACTCCCTCGCCGATCTGGTGAACTTGGGCCATGACGATCTTCGAAGCCTTCCGTGACCTGCACCGACCCGGCCGGCCCCTGCTCCTCGCCAACGCGTGGGACGTCGCCTCCGCGCGCGTCATCGCCGCCGATGGAGCGCCCGCGATCGCCACGACGAGCGCGGGCGTCGCCTGGAGCCTTGGCGCGCCGGACGGCGACGAGCTGGATCGAGAGGAAGCGCTCGCGGTGATCCGCCGAGTCGTGCGCGCCGTCGACGTCCCGGTGACCGCCGACATCGAGCGCGGCTTCGGGGCGAGTCTCGACGAGCTCGCCGAGACGGGGCGGCTGGTGCGGGCTTCCGGCGCGGTCGGCGTCAACATGGAGGACTCGGTCGACGGTGAACCGGCGCTGCGGCCGATTCCCGAGGCGGCCGAACGGATCGCCGCGTTCCGAGCCGGCGCTGGACCGGACGTGTTCGTGAACGCCCGCGTCGACGCCTATCTTCGGGACGTGTCGGATCCGTTCGCGGAAACGATCGACCGGGCGGCGGCGTACCTCGCGGCGGGGGCGAACGGCGTCTTCGTTCCGGGTCTCGCCGATGTGGACGTGGTCGCGCGGATCACCGCCCGCGTCGACGCGCCGATCAACGTGCTCGTCGGCGCGGGATCGCCGCCGGTGCGGGCGTTCGCGGAGGCGGGTGTCGCGCGCGTCAGTCTCGGTTCGTCCGTGGCGTCGGCCGCGTACGGCTTGGCCCGTCGGGCGGCGAGTGAGCTGCGTGAGGCGGGGACGTACACGAGCGTCGCCGACGCCATCGGATACGGCGAACTCAACGAATTGTCCCGATAGGACTATTCGTGGTGGTCGGCGCCGACGTCGACCACCACGATCCGATATCGACGGTGCTCAGGAGTCGGTGACGATCTCGACGCGAGCGTCCCGACCGCGAGCGCGCGTCGCTATCAGCTCGGCGGTGGGGCGAGGGCTGTTCGAGGCGATCACGATCGGCAGGCTGTCGCGCAGCGCGAGCAACTCCGCCCGGTCGAGCGGGGCGAGCGCGCCGAGCCCGTCCAGCGGTTCTCCGCACCACCACGGTTCGCGATCGGCGAGCGTCGCGGCGAGGTCGGACCAGATGCCGAGCGACGGCGGTGGCGGCGGCCAGGTGTGGAGCGTCGGCAGTTCGTCTCGTCGGGGCCACAAGTCGCCGATCGTCCGCCGTCCGACCGCCACCCCACCGGTTCGCGTGAGCGGCGGTCGGGTGGCGGTCCGTGGCGTCTACGGCTTGACGACGTCGTAACGGGCGCAGGCGAAGTCGCCGTTGCGGGCGACCTCCGTGACTCGCAGTTCCAGTTCTCGGGGTAGCAGCGGGGCGCCCGCGCCGAGTGTCACCGGCGCGATCGACACGATCAGTTCGTCGAGCAGGCCGTGGTCGGCGAACTGCCCGGCCAGGTCACCGCCACCGACGACCCAGACGTTCTTCCCGTTCGCCACCGCAGCCATTTCACCGTGGACCGTCTTGATCGCGTCCTGAGTGAACCGGACGTCGCCCTTGTCCTGCCGAGGGAAGTCGCGGTGCGTGAACACCCAGCACGGGACGTCGTACGAGAACCCTTCGGGATCGTGGTCGAGAATCCACTGGTAGGTGCTGGCGCCCATCACCATCGCGCCGACGTCGGCGATGAAAGCGTTGTACCCCATCGGTCCATCATGGTCGGTGTCTCGAGTCAGGAGCCACTCGAGCGAATGGTCGGGTGTGGCGATGAAACCGTCGAGGCTCGTCGCCGTGTAGTAGATGGTCCTGGTCATGTCATCCTCCTCGTTGAAGCCATTCGATCGGGTCACCGTGGCCAGCGGTCGTGGCGCCACCGGGAGCGACGGCCCGGAGCCAATGCCGCGCGAGCTGCCGCCTGTGCGCGGCGTATGTCAGGACGTGCGCGACGATGCTGCCGACGACGAAGCTCTCCGGCGGTTCGCACAACGCGTCGATGACGGTGTCCCCCCAGGCTCCGCGCCGGTCGATCTCGCGCACCGTCCCCAGCCACCGGGACGCCACGACGTCGAGTCGCCGCAGCAACTCCGCAGGCTCGTCCCCGCCCTGTTGCGGCATGTCCTCGCCCTCGATGGACGCCAGCCACACCTCCTTCGACCACACCAGCCGGTCCAGCACCGCCGCGATCGACTCCTCCGGCCCGTCCCACGACAGGACCGTCAGACCGGGCTCGCGGACCCGCCGGTACTCGTCCTCGTCGAGCGTCCCGGCGAGCACCAGCAGCTCCCTGGTGTCGTCCAGATCATGGCGCAGCATCAACGCCGTCGGATCCATATCCGACCGTCCTCTCGGTGAGTCCTCGACCCACAGGGCCGCCGGTGGGTGAAAGTGGACGCCGTTCGAGGCCCGGAGCCAATGCCCCGTCCGGTCCAGTGCGCGTCGGGCCGCGCTCGGCGGATGTCCGAAGGCCCGCGAGAAGGCACGACTGAAGCCCTCCACCGAGCCGTATCCCGCCGCGAACGCCGTGTCCGTGACCGAAGCGCCTCCGCCGAGCTGCCACGCGGCCCGTTCGAGGAGTACCCGTCGGCGCAACGCCACCGGGGACTCCCCGACGTCACGCGAGACCTGGCGGGTGAAGTGGAACGGCGACGCGAAGGCGTCCGCCGCCATGTCCTCGAGGGTCTCGTTGTCCTCGTCGAGGATCGCGTCGAGCAGTTCCCGCAAACGGTCGCGTCCGGTGGTCACGCTCCCAGTCTGTCCGCCGTGAGACCGGATCGCTTGACAGTTCTTGCGCATCGTCGTGTCCGTCCCTCCGCGACGACGCGACTTGGCCACGGCGGGGGCCGTGCCCGCGACAACGGACCACCTCATGGGGCCGGGCGGCCCGTTGTCGACGACCGCCCATCGCGCCGTTGCGGGGCGTCGTTCCCGACTCGTAGCCGAAGGCGTCCGGTCCGCGTCGACGCCGTCACGCCCACTTGACGGTGGGCTTGACGCGCTGCTGTGCGAAGCTGCTCCAGTGGCGCGAACTCACTCTTCGCGACAGCTCACGCCCGTCGGTCTTTCTGCCATGTTGTTGCTGGCCACGGCGTTCTCGGAGCGGTCGATCGGCTGCGCCCGCCGATCGTCGCAATGGAAGCCGCTCAATAGGGAGCGATGACCGCATCAAGGGCGATGATCGATCACCGCTGCGACCCCGACCACCACTGGCGGGGTCAGCGGCGGCCGCCGAACTCCCAGTCGTGGACCTCGATGTGGGCGTACCGCCCCGCGAGCAGGACCGCTCGCGCCGTATCCGGGTCGGGGGCCTGGACCAGGGCGGCGGTGCCCAGCCACGTGTTGCCGTCGTCGGACAGCAGCGGCCCATAGGCGATCAGTGGATTTTCGTCGGCAGGGACGGCGTTCTCGCCGCCTTCCACCCCCAGACCGAGGACCAGGTGGTACCCGTCGTCGCTTCGGTCGCGCGGAAACGCCCACATGTCGCGGCCCAGCAGGTTGCGCCACCGGCGGATCAGCACGTCCCGGTACGCGCCGGCCTGGTGACCAGGTTCGTCGAAGGCGAACGCCCGGGCGGCGGCCGGATCAGGAAGGTCCACAATATGCACGCTCCCGGTGAGGGTTTCGCCGACGAACGTGGGGCCACGGGCGATCAGCTCATCGGCGTATCCATCCATGTACGACCAGTGCTCCTCCGTCAGCTCTCGGCGCAGCGGGGTGGAACCGGAGCGGTCGCGGTGGTAGCAGAAGAACTCCATGCGCGACAGTCTCGACCACCGCGCGATCGCGCCACCGGCGACCCGACAAATGTCCGTTGTGGAGTATCGCGCCCGGGATCTGTCGGGTGCCGAAGTCGAGATCCGCGACCGCCTGGATCGTGCCTACCTCACTGGCGTCGGCGACATGCCCGTGAGCCGTCGATGATCTGCTTCACATCCAGGTGGTCGTCGACGAGCTTCTCGACGGTCTGGCTCACCACGCCGAACCTGCGCTGCGGCGGTGCGCCGCTCCATGTTCGTGGTGCTCACGATTCCGGCGAGGGCGGCGGCGCGGTCACTGTCGCCGGCTCTCCCGTCTCACCTGACCGGAACCCCGCGCCCATCGGCCGACCCGATCCGCCCGGTCGGCCGTGCGACGAGCCGCGTCGTTCACGGTCATGTGCCGTCAATGTGCAACGCGTGAACCGAGGCCGCCTGCCTTCAGGCATGAAAAAAGCCCCTGAACTGGGGCTTGATTCGATGTGAAGCGCGCTCGAAGGGATTCGAACCCCTAACCTTCTGATCCGTAGTCAGATGCTCTATCCGTTGAGCTACGAGCGCCTGCCGGTTGAACCGACTCGGCAATGTTACCGACTCGATTTGGCGGCGCGCAACCGGGTATCGGTCGGCCGTCGAATGCGCCGTTCGGCGCGTGCTTCCTGACTGCTGTGGGGAAGCGCCCGAGGTCGGCCGATCCGTAGTCTCGTGTCGATATTGGTTGCGGTGCTTCGAGGTGACGATGACTGTTGTGTCCAGGCGGCCCGCCGCGTTGACGGTCGCCGCGGTCCTGTTGGGCGTCGAGTGCCTGATCTTCGCGGGGCTCATCGCGGCGTTCGTGTACCGGACGGTGACGCCCGTTCCCGGTTACGAGGCGTACTACGGGTCCACGCGGGAGTTGCGCGACGCCGCGCTGGCGGAGGCGATCGTCATCGGGTGCCTGCTCGTCGTCGCGGGGCTCCTGATCGCGGTGAGTCTGCCCGCGTTGCTGCGCGGCGCGGGGTGGGCGCGGATCAGTCTGATCGCGGTCGCGGCCGGTCTCGTCGCCTATCCGACGTTCCTGGTGGCGCGCGCGATCGTCGACCCGGTGTACGTCGACTGGGTAAAGGTGACGCTGACGTTCGTGGGCATCGCCGGTGCCGTCGGCGCGATCGTCCTGTTGACGTTGCCGTCGACGAGCGCCTTCGTTCGTTCCGTCAGCAGTCGCTGAGAATCCGTTCCGCGAACGCGACGTACGCGGCGGACGCGTCCTGCCCGGCGAGGTTGTCCCAGATGACGCGTTCGAGCCGCGGCACCTCCTGTTCGAGCCCGAAGTGGTCGGCGTACTCGGTGCGGCGTTGCGCCCCGGCGTAGTAGTGCCCGTTGGCGGCGTACCAGGCGACGTAGCCGTTGTAGAGCGCCTGGATGAGGATCACGGCGCGTTGCCACGGGTCGTCGGTGGCGGTGAACCGGTCGGGGACGGAGTCCCTGTCCTGCATGAGCGTCTTCGCGGAGATCTCGCACAGAGCCTGCGGGAAATCGGAGACGACGCCGCGAACGCGGGTGCCGGCGCCTTCGTCGTCGGACAGCAGGACGCCGTACGCGAACTGGGCGACGGTCGTCAGCGGTTCGGCGTCGGCCGGGTCCCAACCCTGTCCGGTGGTGACGACGTGGACGCGGCGGTCGAACTCGGCGATGGTGATGTGGCTCGCGGCCGTCGGCGCGTCCTCGGGCACGGTCTCGTGGTCCCACACGCACACGAGTTCCACTTCGGCGTCGTCGCCGAACCCGGCGAGGAGCGGGCCGTGGGCGTAGGCGAACGCCAGGCGACCACGGTCTTCGGCTTCCGGTACCACTTCGGCGGCCAGGTCCAGGACTGGATTCGGTAGAGACATACCCATAAGTGTCGTCATCGGCGGGCGAAACGTCTACCTAATGCCACATGTCAGACTCGATCCTGTGAAACTCACCGGTGTCAGCACCCCGAATCGTCCCTTTCGCCAGAACGAGGACTGGCTTGGTTCTCGCGCGGAGATGGTGGTGTTGTTGGATGGTTGTGGCGTTCCCGACTCGGTGTCGGGTGAGCTGGAGACGGGTTGTTCGCACGGTCTTCCGTGGTTCTTGAAGTCGCTCGGCACGGCGTTGCTGCGCAATGGGGAGGACACCCGCGCGTCGTTGTCGGACGTGTTGGCGACGTCGATCTCGCAGACGTGCGCGGCGCATCAGACGCGATGTGATCTGACGCATCCGTTGACTCCGGCTTCGACGGTCGTGATGCTCCGTGGCGACGCCAGCACCGTTGACTATCTCGTCCTGTCGGATTCGACACTGCTCGTCGACGACGGCGGCGACGAGCCGATGGTGATCAGTGACGACCGGGTGCGGTCGCTCGCGTTGCCGGGGTTCGGCGATCTGCGTCCGGACAGTCGGCAGTATCGGGAGGTCGCGTCGGCGCGTCTGCACGAGCGGGCGAGGATGCGCAATCATCCCGAGGGCTATCCGGTGGCGTCGACGGATCCGCAGGCGGCGTATCAGGCGGTCACGGGGCAGATCAGACGCGACAGGGTCCGCCGGGCGTTGCTGGCCAGTGACGGGGCGACGCGGCTGGTGGACATGTTCGATCAGTTGACGTGGACGCAGTTGCTCGATCTGGCGTTCACCGCCGGCCCCGAGGGCGTCATCGATCGGACGAGGGAGGTCGAGGACGCCGACACCGCGTGCCTGGCGTGGCCGCGCGGTCGTGCGTACGACGACGCGACGGTCGCGTTGTGCCGGTGGTGACCGGCTGGTCGTTCAGCTCGTCTGGGTGAGGATGTCGTTGACGATCTGGTCGACGAGGTCCTCACCGCCGTACGGGGTGGTGGCGCTGACCGTCAGTTGCACGGTCGGGGCGAACCGCTGGGCGTTCTGCTTCGGGGCGAAGAAGCGACTGAGGCTGAGCTGGTAGCCGTCGTCGAAGGTCTGGCGGTACAGGGTGTCGTCGTCGAAGTCGGCGGCGCCGTCCCCGCCGTTCCACGCGGCGACCATGTCGTCGCGTCGGTCGGTGTCGCAGTCGCCGGCGCAGTCCTCGAGACGAAGCAGCACCTCGGTGCCGGCGCGGTCGCCGTCCTCGATCGTGCAGCTGAGCGCGAGCTCGTTGGCCCGTTCGCACTTCATCTCCGCCGGGACGTGGAACGCGAACGGCCAACCGGCCTGCGCGATGACCTCGGCGTCTTCTTTGTTCATCGTCGATGTCGTGTTCGGAAGGAACACCTCGTTGAGGCTCGTGTCGATGGTGGGGGTCGTCCCCGGCGCGGGTTCCGAGGAACCATCGTCGGTGGGCGTCTCGTTCGTCGTGGGCATCGGCTGATCCTCGGACGCGGGCGCGTTCCCGGTCGGAAGGATTCCGAAGTAGACGGTCAATCCGCCGCCGACGATGACGACGAGGGTCAGCGCGATCACGAGGGGCACGAGCCAGCCGGGTCGTCTCGGGGCCGGTCGGGTCAGGTACGGCATCGCCGGTGAAGCGGGGATCGCGGGCGATCCGGCGGGCGGCGTCGTCCCCGGCATGGGGATGCCGCGGGGATCGGTGTGGATGACGGGGATCTGCCCAGTGTGGGCGCCTCCGGCCAGTTGCAGGGGCCCACTCGACGGACCCATCGCCAGCATCCGCTCCATGAGACGCTCCACGCCACGGAAACCGGTGCGACGCAACGTGACCACATATGGCTGTTCGGAGACGAGATCGGCTGACAGGATCGGGGCGTCGGCGGGGCCGCGGGTGGCGTGCGCCCACGCGACCGTGTCCGACAGCAACGCGCGGCGCGCGGGATCCTTCGAGGAGACCGCGCCGAGCGTCAGGATCTCGACGGGGCGACCTTCCTCGTCGCTGCCCTCGTAGATCTCGTAGGCGCCGTCGACGCGCGCGGTGGACACGTCGGTGAACGGCCCCAATGTGCGCCCCATCGACAGTCTCCTGTTGTTGATCCGTATAGGTCTATGAAAGAGGTCCGGGCAGGCGTCGACGCGCGCGGCCCACACCGCCCACACAGTATGACCCGGCCGCACCACAGGCGCCAGTAGCGCCCTTTGGTGAAGCCGGGTCGTTCGCGATCCCCTCGTCACCCGACGTGGGGCGAGGGATCAGATCATCTCGTGGCGGACGATGTTCTGGTCCCGACCGGGGCCGACACCGACGACGCTGATGCGCGCTCCGCACAGTTCTTCCAGGCGTTCGATGTACGCCTGCGCGTTCTTCGGCAGTTCCGAGAACTCGCGGCAGTCGGAGATGTCCTCCCACCAGCCGTCGTGGTACTCGTAACGCGGGACGGCGTGGTGCAGACCCGTCTGCGACATCGGCATCTCGTCGACGTACTCGCCGTCGATCTCGTAGCCGACGCAGATCGGGACGCGATCCAGACCGGACAGGACGTCGGCCTTGGTGAGGAACAGGTCCGTGATGCCGTTGACGCGCACCGCGTACCGGCCGATCACGGCGTCGAACCAGCCACAGCGGCGTTCCCGGCCCGTCGTCACGCCGTACTCGCCGCCGGTCTTGAGCAGGTGCTGGCCGTACTCGTCGAACAGCTCCGTCGGGAACGGGCCCGAGCCGACGCGGGTCGTGTAGGCCTTGATGATGCCGATCACGGTGTCGATGCGGGTCGGGGGGATTCCGGAGCCGACGCACGCTCCGCCGGTCGTCGGGTTCGACGACGTCACGAACGGGTAGGTGCCGTGGTCGACGTCGAGCATCGTCGCCTGCGCGCCCTCGAGGAGGACGTTCGCGCCGCGCGTCAACGCGCGGTCGAGTTCGAGCCGGGTGTCGGCGATGAACGGGGCGAGCCGTTCGGCGTAACCGAGGTATTCGTCAACGACCGTTTCGACGTCGATCGCCTTGCGGTTGTACACCTTGACGAGGACCTGGTTCTTCTCCCGCAGCACCATCTCCAGCTTCTGGCGGAGGATGCCCGGGTCGAGCAGGTCCTGCACGCGAATGCCGACGCGGCCGACCTTGTCGCCGTAGGCGGGCCCGATGCCGCGACCGGTCGTCCCGATCCGCGCTGAGCCGAGGTACCGCTCGACGACGCGGTCGAGCGCCCGGTGATGCGGCATGACCAGGTGCGCGTCGGACGAGATGAGCAGGCGCGACACGTCGACGCCGCGCGATGACAGGCCGTCGATCTCGTGCAGCAGGAACTTCGGGTCGACGACGACGCCGTTTCCGATGATGGGTACGCAGCCCGGGGTCAGAATGCCGACCGGGGTCAGATGGATCGCGAACTTCTCGCCGTCGGGGGTGACCACCGTGTGCCCCGCGTTGTTGCCGCCTTGGTATCGGACGACGTAATCCATTCGGCCGCCGAGAAGATCGGCGACCTTTCCTTTGCCCTCGTCGCCCCATTGGGCGCCAACCACAACGATAGCCGGCATCAGTCGCCTCACACTTCTCGTATCGGCCAACATCGGCGGCGCGGCGGAGGAGCCGTCAGTGCGTGCGACGGGCGCTGAGCACCGTGATCCGACAGCCCGCACCTACACCACCCGATTACCAGCTAAGAGTACGGCTCGCCATGATCATTCGCTGTCGGGGGCGGCGCGCGCTGCGCACGACGATTCGCGAAAGCTTGAGCGAGCCAGACTCAAGTCACACTTGACAATCGCCTCATGCGCGACGCAATATTGAGTCCGGGCGGCTCAACAGCCGTCCCTCTTAAGTTTTCCGGCATCCACTCTTCTTGGGGGAACCACTTATGGCACGTGCGGTTGGCATTGACCTGGGAACGACGAACTCCTGCGTCAGCGTCTTGGAGGGCGGCGAGCCCACGGTAATCACGAACGCGGAGGGTTCCCGAACCACTCCGTCGATCGTCGCCTTCGCGAAGAACGGCGAGGTGCTCGTCGGTGAGGTCGCCAAGCGCCAGGCCGTCACCAACCCGAATCGCACGATCCGCTCCGTCAAGCGGCACATGGGATCGGACTGGTCGGTCGACATCGACGGCAAGCACTACACGCCGCAGGAGATCAGCGCCCGCACCCTGATGAAGCTGAAGCGCGACGCCGAGGCCTACCTGGGCGAGACGATCAGCGACGCCGTCATCACCGTCCCCGCGTACTTCAACGACGCCGAGCGGACCGCCACGAAGGAGGCCGGCGAGATCGCCGGCTTCAACGTGCTGCGCATCATCAACGAGCCCACGGCCGCCGCGCTCGCCTACGGCCTCGACAAGGGCGAGAAGGAACAGACGATCCTCGTCTTCGACCTCGGCGGCGGCACCTTCGACGTGTCCCTGCTGGAGATCGCCGAGGGCGTCATCCAGGTGAAGGCCACCAACGGCGACAACCACCTCGGCGGCGACGACTGGGACGACCGTCTCATCGACCACATGGTGAAGACCTTCAACGGTCAGCACGGCGTCGACCTCGCCAAGGACAACATGGCGCTGCAGCGCCTCAAGGAAGCCGCCGAGAAGGCCAAGATCGAACTGTCCGCGGCCACGCAGACGTCGATCAACCTCCCGTACATCACGGCCGGCCCCGACGGCCCGCTGCACCTCGACATGAACATCACCCGCGCCGAGTTCGAGAAGCTCACCTCGGACCTGCGCGAACGCTGCAAGAAGCCGTTCGAGCAGGCCTTGCGCGACGCGAACATCAACGTCTCCGCGATCGACCACATCATCATGGTCGGCGGCTCCACCCGGATGCCCGCCATCTCGGCGATGGTGTCGGAGATCCTCGGCCGCGACCCGCACAAGGGCGTCAACCCGGACGAGGTCGTCGCCGTCGGTGCCGCCCTCCAGGCCGGTGTCCTCAAGGGAGAGGTGAAGGACGTCCTGCTCCTGGACGTCACGCCGCTGTCGCTCGGCATCGAGACCAAGGGCGGCATCTTCACCAAACTGATCGAGCGCAACACCACCATCCCCACCAAGCGCTCCGAGATCTTCACCACGGCCGACGACAACCAGCCCTCGGTGCTCATCCAGGTCTTCCAGGGTGAGCGGGAGATCGCCGCCTACAACAAGAAGCTCGGCACCTTCGAGCTGACCGGCCTGCCGCCCGCGCCCCGCAGCGTTCCGCAGATCGAGGTCACCTTCGACATCGACGCCAACGGCATCGTCAACGTGTCCGCGAAGGACATGGCGACGAACAAGGCGCAGTCGATGACGATCACCGGCGGCTCCTCGCTGCCGAAGGACGACATCGAGCGGATGATGCGCGACGCGCAGGACCACGCCGACGACGACCGCAAGCGCAAGGAAGAGGCCGAGACGCGCAACCTCGGCGAGACGTGGGTCTACCAGACGGAGAAGATGCTCGCCGAGTCCGGCGACAAGATCCCCGCCGACAAGAAGACCGGCGTCGAGGAGGCCCTGTCCGAGCTGAAGACCACGCTCGCGGGCACCGACTTGGACAAGATCAAGACGGCGACGGACGAGCTGATCAAGGTCTCGCAGGAGGCCGGCGCGGCGATGTACGCGCAGCAGCAGGCCGCCGGTGGCGACGCCGGAGCCGACGCGGGCGCCGGCGAGCAGCCGGGCGCCTCCCGTGACGACGACGTCGTGGACGCGGAGATCGTCGACGAGGACGACAAGAAGTGACCGACGAGAAGAAACCCGACGACACCCCTGAGACCACCGAGGAACAGCGGGAAGAGTCGGCCGAGCCGATCCACGAGCAGGTGATCGCCGGTGCCGCCGGCGAGCTCGCCGAGGCGCTCGACGAGCGCACGCGCGACCTGCAACGGATCACGGCCGAGTACCACAACTACCGCAAGCGGGTGGAGCGCGACAAGGCCGCCGCAGCCGAGGCGGTCACGGCGACCGTCATCGGCGGGCTGCTGCCGGTCCTCGACGACATCGACCGCGCGCGCGACCACGGCGACCTCGTCGGCGGGTTCGCGTCCGTCGCCGACCAGCTGCTCGGAACCCTGAGCAAGTTGGGCCTGGAAGTGTTCGGCGCCAAGGGCGACCCGTTCGACCCGGCGATCCACGAGGCCGTCGCGCACATGCACTCGTCCGAGGTGACGGAGACGTCGTGCATCGACGTGATGCGGCGCGGTTACCGGATCGGCGATCGGCTGATCCGCCCCGCGATGGTGGCCGTCGCCGAACCGACGGAGGAGTCGGCGGTGACATCGGCGGACGACACCGAGGTTTTGGCCGAGCCGACGGCGGAGGAGCCCGACACCGAGAAGCCGTCCGAAGAGGACGTCGTCGCGGAGCCCACCGGATCGGAACAGCCGGCCGAGACGTCGATCGACGCCGAGGCCGAGGTGGACGTCGTCTGGGACGCGGAAGCGGACCAAGACGAGCCGTCGGAAGACAAGGCCACCAAGGAGAAAACCGAAACCGCCGCGCCATCGGATGGCGACGCGGCGGATAATGGCGACAGCGCACCGTCGAAGTAAGCCGAAAGGGGGGCGTCCATAGTGGTATCCCGTGACTGGATGGAGAAGGACTTCTACAAGGTCCTCGGTATCACCAAGGACGCCCCCGAAGCGGACATCAAGAAGGCGTACCGAAAACTCGCCCGCGATCTCCACCCCGACCACAACCCGAACAACCCCGAGTCGGAGGAACGCTTCAAGGAAGCGTCCGAAGCGTACTCGGTCCTCTCGGACCCGAAGCAGCGCAAGGAATACGACGAGATGCGCTCCCTGCTGGGAGCCGGCGCGTTCCGTCGCGGCGCCCGCATGGGCGGCCAATCGCCCTTCGATTTCGACGACCTCATGCGCCAGGCCCGCACCGGCGGTGGCGGCTTCTCCGCCGGCCAAGCCGGAAACGGCGGCGGCCTCGGCGACCTGTTCGGCTCGTTCTTCGGCGGGTCCAAACAGCGCGGCCCCTCGAAGGGCCGCGACGTCGAGACGAGCGTCACCCTCGACTTCACCGACTCCGTGTTCGGCGTGACGCTGCCACTGAAACTGCGCTCACCCGGCGCGTGCGACGTCTGCGGAGGTTCGGGCGCCAAGGCCGGAACGTCCCCGAAGACGTGCCCCGCGTGCCACGGCGCGGGAATCCGCTCCGTTGACCAGGGCGCGTTCAGCTTCTCGGAACCCTGCCGCGAATGCAACGGCGTCGGCACGATCGTGACCGACCCGTGCGCGGAGTGCCACGGCACCGGCGGTGTCACCAAGACCCGCGTCCTGACCGTCCGGATTCCCTCCGGCGTCCGCGACGGCCAACGGATCCGGCTCGCCGGTCGCGGCGAGGTCGGGGAACGCGGGGGAGCCCCCGGCGACCTGTACGTCCTCGTCCACGTCCGCCCACACGAACTGTTCACCAGGGACGACGACAACCTGCTCCTGACGCTGCCGGTCTCCTTCACCGAGGCGGCCCTCGGGGCCGACATCCGGGTGCCGACCCTGAACGGACCCGTCACGGTACGAGTGCCCGCGGGAACACCGAGCGGCCGCATGCTTCGCGTGCGCGGGCGCGGCGTCCCGTACCGCAGCGCGATCGGCGAAGGCTCCGGCGATCTGCTCGTCACGATCACCATCAGCGTGCCGACGAGCCTGTCCGACGACGCCGAGCAGGCGTTGCGGGATTACGCGAAGGTCGAACCCGCGCCACCTCGCGACAGGATCGACGAAGCGATCGGACCGATCGCCGATCAGGGTTGACGAACGGAGCCGCCGAACGGCAGGCTTGAAGACAGGCGCGAAGCGCGCGAGACCGAAGGATTGAGGTGGACACGGTGACGGGGAATCGACGTTCCAGAGCGGCGCAGCAGCCGCCGATGCGTGACGCCGCGGTCGACGCCAAGATGCTCGTCATCTCGGTCGCGGCTCAGATGGCGGGCATGCACCCGCAGACGCTTCGCCAGTACGACCGGCTCGGCCTCGTCGAACCCGCGCGGACCCCGGGCGGTGGACGCAGATACAGCCTGCGAGACGTCGCCAGACTCCGGGAGATCCAACGGCTCAGCCAGGAGGACGGCGTCAATCTCGCGGGCATCAAACGCATCATGGAGCTCGAGAATCAGGTCTCCTCGCTGCGCGTGCACGTCCACGAGCTGATGGAGCACGTGTCGTCGCTCGAGACCGAACGCGACGAGCTCGAGGCGGCCGTCGGGCCGTTCAACCTGGCCAGACGCACCCGCGTCAGCACGGAGACCGCGCTCGTCATCTGGCAGCCGCCGAACCGCTGAACCGGCGTGCCTGTCGTAGGCGCGACCTATCTTCATCGCCATGAGCGAAGACATCAGACTGGCGATGTTCACCGTCGACTGCGCCGAACCGGGGGAACTCGGGCGTTTCTACTCGCAGCTGTTCGGTTGGACGGTCGCCTACGAGGACGACGACGCCGTCATGCTCACCCGGGACGACGGGCCCGCCCTCGGGTTCGGCCGCGTCGACGACTACACCCCGCCCCCGTGGCCCGACCCGGAGGGCCGCAAGCAGTTCCACCTCGACCTGGCCGTCGGTGACTTCGACGAGGCACAGGCTCGCTGCGTCGAACTCGGCGCGACCATCCCCGACTTCCAGCCGGGCGGTGACCGCTGGCGGGTCCTTCTCGACCCGGCCGGTCACCCGTTCTGTCTGACGCACTGGGGCGCCTGACCTGAACCGAGCGCCGCCTCCGATTCACTTCGGGGGCGGCGCTCGGTCGTCGTTCGCGACCACGTGGGCCGGACGAGCGTCGAGCGCTCTCGCCGGACGGGTTCGCGAACGGTGCTACAGGGTGATGTGGTGCATGATCAGTTGGTGCGTGTGGTGGGTCTTCTTGTCGCCACGGAACTCGACCTCGTAGATGGACGTTCCCACGTGGATCGCCAGGGACCCGGAAGAGAAGTACTGGCCCGCGAATGAGCGGTTGCTCGTCACGCTGACGCTGGAGATCCGGGCGTAGGGGATCGACGTCAAGGCGATCCGCTCGCCCACGAACGACTTGTCCATGATGATGACGCGCTTGTTCGTCATCCCGATGAACCCGGTGGCGACGCCGATGGCGTCGTACACGGCGAGGATGTGCTCGCCGTCGAGGAGGCTCTCCTCGATCTGCTTCAGCTGATCCTTCTTGTCGAACACGGGGTCCGCCACACCAAACTCCATTTCGTTTTGCATCAATATCTCGATGCAGGCTAACCCGTGCCGACAAAGTGCCATCGGCGTGCCGTCACCGTCGAGGCGGCGCGACGAGTCCTCCCTCGTAGGCCGCGATGACGAGTTGCGCGCGGTCGCGCGCGCCGAGCTTCGCGAGTATCCGTCCGATATGGGTCTTGACCGTGGTGGGGCTGAGGAACAGGTGCGTCGCGAGTTCGCCGTTGGACAGCCCGCGCGCGATGAGTGTCAGGACTTCGCGCTCCCGTTTCGTCAGCGACCCGAGCCGACCCCCGACCGGAGGCGCGGTCGGCGTTCGCGCGAACTCGGCGATCAGCCGACGCGTGACCGTCGGCGACAGCAGACCGTCTCCGGCGGCGATGACCTGGATCGCCGCGAGCAGTTCACGCGGCGGAGTGTCCTTGAGGAGGAAGCCGCTCGCGCCCGCCCGCAAGGATTCATACACATAGGAGTCCAGGTCGAAGGTGGTCACGATGAGCACCTTCGTGTCCACATCGGCCGAACAGATCCGCCGAGTCGCCTCGATACCGTCCATGTCGGGCATGCGAATGTCCATGAGGACGACGTCGGGTCGCAGCCGCGTCGCCAGTTCGACGGCCTCCGCGCCGTGCGCGGCCTCCCCGACCGCGCGCAGCCCCGGAGAGACGTCGACGAGCATGCGAAAGCTCCCACGCAACAGGGCCTGATCGTCGGCGATGAGGACCGTCGTCTCGTCGCTCAAGGTCGTTCTCCGATCGGAATACGGGCGGTGACGGCGAAACCGGTGCCTCGCCGACCCGCGACGAAGTCCCCACCGTAGACGGCGACCCGTTCGCGCAGACCGATCAACCCGTGCCCACCCCCGTCCGGGGCCGGACGGGGCGCACCCCCGCCGCCATCGACCACGGCGACCACCAGGCAGTCGTCGACCACCCCGAGGTCGACGGCGCAGGACTCGGCACCGGAGTGCCGGATGACGTTCGTGACCGCCTCCTGCACGATCCGAAAAGCCGCCAACTCCACCCCGTCGGGCAACGGCGGGAGCCGACCCACGTCGACGGTGACGGTGACTCCCGCCAACTCCGCCGCCGACACGACAGAATCCAGTTCGGACAATTTCGGGGCCGGCCCGAGCGGCGCGTCCTCACCGCCCGTCGAAGTCTCCGCGCGCAGAACCCCGAGCATGTGACGCAGCTCGACGAGCGCCTCCCGACTCGTCCGCTCGATGGTCTCCAACGCCTCCGCCGCCACCGGGTCCGTCGTGACCAGCGCCGACACGCCGGCCTTGACCGTCACGACACTCATGCTGTGCGCCACCACGTCGTGCAACTCCCGCGCGATTCGCAGCCTCTCGTCGACGAGCCGTCGCCGATCCTCGCTCTCCCTCCGTCGCCGCAACGCCGACTGCCGCAGCCGAGCCGCCTGCCCGATCACCCACGACGAGCCGTTGACGAGGGCGATCAACCCCAGCAGCCCGCCGACACGGATCGCGCCCTCCGAGCCGTACACCGGCAGCAACGACAAGCCCGCCCCGAACAGCACCCCCGCCAACGACCACGCGGACACCCGCACCGACCGGAACGCCGCGACGTAGAACAGGGCGATCCCCGTCGCCAGGTACGGCTCCTTCGTCGCCCCCGCCAAGGTCATGCCCGTCATGCCCGTGAACACGAGCGCCAACGCCGCGACCGGCCACACGCGCGCCACCGCCAGCGGCAGCCCGATGAGCAACGGCAGCAGAACCCGCGCGACACCCGTGATCTGCCACAGTGGAGTTCCCTCGGGTTCGGTCGTCACGACCAACGGACCCATGATCAGCACGATCGTCACCGCGCCGGTGATGTCGAACAGGTACTGGGGCGCGCTCGTGCGGCGACCGAGCAGGGAATCCAAGAGGGGCATGCCCCGACCGTATTCCGCGCGTCGACGACGCGACACCTACCGTCGTACGTCCTCCCACGGTATGACGCCCCCACGGCGCCGTCGTCGGCGTCGAACCCCGGTGGGACCCGAAGGTGCCCACCACGCTCCGATGCGCGGGCGGGCGTTTCCGGCGACCGTTGAACACATGATCGACGTACACGAACTCACCAAGAGATACGGCCCCGTCACCGCCGTGTCCGATCTCAGTTTCACGATTCGCGGCGGCGCGGTCACCGGTTTCCTCGGGCCCAACGGCGCCGGCAAATCGACCACGATGCGGATGATCCTCGGCCTCGACGCGCCGACGAGCGGTTCCGCGCTCGTCAACGGGCGGCCCTACCGGAACACACCCCGTCCGTTGACCGAGATCGGCGCCCTGCTCGACGCGTCCGCCGTCCACGGTGGATACAACGCCGTCACGCACCTGACGGCACTCGCCCGCAGCAACCGCATCGGACGTCGCCGCGTCGCCGAGGTCCTCGACACGGTCGGCCTCACCGACGTCGCCCACCGCCGCGTCAAGGGGTACTCGCTCGGCATGCGTCAACGGCTCGGCGTCGCGGCCGCGCTCCTCGGCGACCCCGGCGTCCTGCTGTTCGACGAGCCCGTCAACGGCCTCGACCCTGAGGGCATCCGCTGGATCCGCGGACTGATGCGCCGCCTCGCCGCGGAGGGCCGAACCGTCCTGGTCTCCAGCCACCTCATGACGGAGATGGCGCTCACCGCCGACCGGATCCTCGTCCTCGGCCGAGGACGACTGCTCCTCGAATCGTCCATAGCGGAGATGACGGCGCGACACCGCACCGACGTCCTCGTCCGCACCGACGACCCCACCCGCGCCACGACGGTGTTCGCCGACGCGGGAGGCCAGGTCACCACCGAGGACGACGCGCTCATCGTCGTCGGGCTGCCGCACACCGAACTCGGGCGGATCGCCGCCGGAAACGGCGTCGTCCTCACCGAACTCACCCCGCGATCGGCGTCCCTCGAGGACGCGTACCTGCGGCTCACCGCCGACCACACCGACTACACCGAAGGGAACGCCGATGTCGATTCTCGCCGCTGAATGGCTGAAGTTCCGCAGCGTCCGGTCCACGCACTACCTGCTCGCGGCGACGGCCGCCCTGTTCATCGTCTGCACCGTCATCGCCTCCGCGATGGTCGCCGACTGGCGCGGCTCGTCTGCGGCGGACCAGGCGACGTTCGCCGCCGCCGACGTCACCATCCCGCTCATACCGTTCGCGCAGTACCTGATAGCCGTGATCGCGGCGATGGTGATGACGAGCGAGTACGCGACGGGCTCGATTCACACCACGCTGATGGCAGTTCCGAACCGTCGCCGCCTGTACGGCAGCAAACTCGCCGTCGTTGTAGGCGCGACCCTCGTCCTCGCGGCGGTCCTGTCCGTCGCCGCGATCCTCGTCACCGACCTCGTGACGGCCGACCTGCCCGCGCCCATCCGTCCATGGGAGACGGTGAGTTCCGCGTTCGCGCTGACGGTGGCCAACATCGCCGTCATGGTCGTCATCGCCGTCACCGCCTTCGGCTTCGCGGCGCTCACCCGCTCCCTCGCCGGGACCCAGGTCATCATGACCTTGCTCCTGCTGATCCTCCCGATCCTCGCGATGTTCCTACCCGCGCCGGTCGGCCTCTGGGCGCACGACCTGGCCCTGCCCAGCCTCCCCGCGCAGCTGGCGGGCGTGGCGGTCGACTCCCGGTTGACTCCCGAGACCGCCGCCGTCGCGGCCGTCGGGTGGGCCGTTGTCTCCGCCGGAGCCGGCCTGACGGCCTTCATCCGCCGCGACGCGTGATCGCGGACGGCGCCCGCCCCCCCATCAACGGGGGCGGGCGCCGTCGCGTGTTCCGAGTCGTCGGCGTTCGACGCGGACGAGGCGGGATCACGGCTCGAAGATGGTGATCCCGAGCATTCGGCCGCCGGTCTCGCTTCCCGGTTGGTGCGCCGAGCCTTTCGCGAGCACCACATAGCTGCCCGCCGGGTAGCGGGTGTCCCCTTCGACGATCTCGCCGTCGATCACGAAGTACCGCTCCTCCGACTCGTGCACGTCCACGTCCGGCCACCGTGTTCCCGGCCCGAAATCGATCAGCCACGCCCGGGCCCTGTCCGTCGCCGTCAGCCGCCGCCGAAAGATGCCCGGCGCGACCTCGACGGGTTCGACGTCGTCGATGTTGATTCCCTGGATCGTCGTCATGCGCCGATGCTAGGAAACCCACCCGCCCCAGTGACAGTGGCAGATCTGACACCAATGGGTACTATCCGGCCATGGCCGAGCATCGAGTCGTCGCCCTCGTCATGCCGCCCCAGGCGCTCTTCGAGCTGGCGTCCGTCGCGGAGGTGTTCGGCACCGCGCGGGCTGGGCTGCGGCGCCACTACGCGTTCGAGGTCTGCACCGAACGCCCCGGCGCCGTCGGTACCGTCGGCGGGCTGACCCTCCACATTCAACACGGGATGGACGCGCTCGATCGCGCCGACACCGTCGTGATCCCCGGGTACCACGAGCACGACCGTGCGGCCCCCGACGTCGTACTCGACGCCCTCCGCCGAGCCCACGCGCGCGGAGCCCGGCTCGTGTCCATCTGCTCGGGCGTCTTCCTGCTGGCGCAGACGGGATTGCTCGACGGCCGGCGAGCGACCGCGCACTGGCGCATGGCGGACGACCTGCGCCGCGAACATCCTCGGATAGAAGTCGCCGAGGACGAGCTGTACGTCGACCTCGGCGACATCGCGTCCAGCGCGGGCACCGCCGCCGGCATCGACCTCGGTCTGCACCTGGTCCGTGGCGACGCCGGCGCCGCGTACGCCAACGAGATCGCCCGACACATGGTCCTCCCGCCGCACCGTCACGGCGGCCAACTGCAGTACGCTACGACACCGGTTCCCCCGGACAGCCCCGAACTCGGACCGCTCCTCGACTGGATCGAGGGACGCCTCGGGAAGCCGATCGGCGTGACGGACATGGCACGGCACGCGGGCGTGTCGGAGAGGACGCTCGCCCGTCGATTCACCGAGAACCTCGGCGTCGGCCCCGGCCAGTGGCTCCTGCGACGACGGATCGACGCGGCCAGGGTGCTCCTCGAACACACCCCGCTGCCGGTCGACGTCGTCGCGCGTCGTGTCGGCCTGTCCTCGGCGACGAACCTGCGGCGGCGATTCCGCGACGCCCTCGGCACCACACCCGGCGCCTACCGACGCGCGTTCCGGGAACCGACCGATTGACATCACGCCTCCCGGCAGCCGATTCGCCGCGGTTCGCGACCGATGGACATCGAGAAGATGCCCCGCCGAGGCGCTCGCATGTCACACCACGGTGGTACCCCTGAGGAATGGGAGAGCCAACGATCACCCCGACCCGTGGAGATCTGCTCGCGGCCGACGTGGACGCACTGGTCAACGCCGTCAACACGGCGGGCGTCATGGGAAAGGGGATCGCCCTACAGTTCAAGCGCCGGTACCCGGAGATGTTCACGGCCTACAGGGCCGCCGCGAGCAAGGGCGACATCGTGCTGGGACGGATGCACGTCTGGCCGACCCGTCGAACGAGCGGCCCCCGATACGTCGTCAACTTCCCGACGAAAGGCCACTGGCGAGCGACATCGACACTGCCGGACATCGAGGCCGGACTCGTCGCCCTAGTCGAGGCCGTTGAAGAACTCGACATTCGCTCGATAGCCGTTCCGGCCCTGGGTTGCGGCAACGGCGGCCTGGAATGGGACGAGGTCGAGCCGGTCATCCGGGCCGCGTTCGACAACGGCCCAGCCGTCGACGTCCTGCTCTTCCCACCTGGATGAGACGTGAAACAGGGACGCACCGACCGGTGCGTCCCTGTCCCGTTGTGGCGGAGGATAGGGGATTCGAACCCCTGAGGGCGTTAACCCAACCCGCTTTCCAAGCGAGCGCCATAGGCCACTAGGCGAATCCTCCGCGAAGGACGATACCCGAACGGTCGTATGACGCCCCGAGGCGGGGCGGCCGAACGCACGCCACCACTGTCGACGTCACAGTGGGGCCGTGTGTCGTCCGACGTCGCGACGGGTGTGCGCGAGAATGGTCACGTGATTCCCAACGTGCTGGCCTCCCGTTACGCGTCCGACGAACTCGTGTCCCTGTGGGATCCCGCCGCGAAGGTGCGCGCCGAGCGCCGCCTGTGGGTCGCGGTGCTGCGCGCCCAGTCCGACCTGGGCGTGTCCGTCCCGGACGGTGTCATCGACGCCTACGAACGCGTCATCGACGACGTGGACCTCACGTCGATCGCGGAACGCGAGCGGGTCACCCGCCACGACGTGAAGGCGCGCATCGAGGAGTTCAGCGCACTCGCCGGACACGAACACATCCACAAGGGAATGACGAGTCGCGACCTGACGGAGAACGTCGAACAGCTCCAGATCCGCGACTCGCTCGCCGTGATCCGCGACCGGATGGTCGCGACGCTCGCCCGGCTCGCGAAGCACGCGGCCGAATACCGGGCGCTCGCGATGGTCGGCCGTTCGCACAACGTTCCCGCGCAGGCGACGACGTTGGGGAAGCGGTTCGCGTCGGCGGCGCAGGAGCTGCTCGTGGCGTACGACCGGGTCGAGGAGCTGCTGGGGCGGTATCCGTTGCGGGGCGTCAAGGGCCCGGTCGGCACCGCCGCCGACCAGCTTGACCTGTTCGACGGGGACGCGGAGCGGCTCGCGGAGTTGGAGCGGCGGGTCGCCGGTCACCTCGGCTTCGCGAGTGTGTTGGACAGCGTCGGTCAGGTGTACCCCCGATCGCTCGACTACGACGTCGTGTCGGCGTTGGTTCAGGCGGCGGCCGGTCCGTCGTCGTTGTCGCTGTCGATCCGGTTGATGGCGGGCGCGGAGCTCGTGACGGAGGGATTCGCGAAGGGGCAGGTCGGCTCGTCGGCGATGCCGCACAAGATGAACACGCGGTCGACGGAACGGATCAACGGGTTCGCGGTCGTGTTGCGCGGGTACGCGTCGATGGTCGGCGAGCTCGCGGGCGGCCAGTGGAACGAGGGCGACGTGTCGTGTTCGGTGGTGCGCCGGGTCGCGCTGCCGGACGCGTTCTTCACGGCGGACGGCCTGTTCGTGACGATGGCGACGGTGCTGGACGAGTTCGGCGCGTTCCCGGCGGTGATCGGGCGGGAGCTGGAGCGGTACCTGCCGTTCCTCGCGACGACGAAGATCCTGCTCGCGGCCGTGAAGGCGGGTGTCGGCCGGGAGGTCGCGCACGAGGTCATCAAGGAGCACGCGGTCGCGGTCGCGTTGGACATGCGGGAGGGCGCCGTCGACAACGATCTGCTGGATCGTCTGGCGAAGGACGCCCGGCTCGGCTTGGATCGGCGTCGCCTCGACGAGTTGATCGACGCGCCGTTGACGTTCACGGGGGCGGCGGACGCGCAGATCACGGCGGTGACGAATCGTGTCGCCGAGATCGTGGCCAGGTATCCGGACGCGGCGGCGTACAAGCCGGGCGCGATCTTGTAGCGGGGTTCGTCGATTCGTTCTCGAGTGGAGCGGAGCCGGTGCTGCCGGAGACGCCCCCCTCGGGGGCCTCCAACCTCCGCCCCATTGGAATCGAGCCTAGCCGCAGCTCAGGCGTGGCTGTCAAACGCCGCCGCGCCAGACTGTGGACGACCAACCGATTGTGGAAAACCCACAGTGGTCGGTCAAACGGGCTCCGATTCCGGGTCCGGCGACCCAACGGTCATGTCGTCCACCGCAGCGCGCCCCGCGAGCGCGGCGAGAGAGCGCGAGTACGACATCCGGCGCGGGGACCATGCCGTTATCCCTGCCTCCGAGGTGACCTCGAATGGTGTGGCGACGGCTAACGGATCGATCATCCCAAGTGGCACAGAGGATCCCGACTTCGCGACCGTCGGCGGTGGAGTGGCGCGAAGCATTGGCGCCGTGACGTTCTCGCATACCGTGATCTGCGCCTGACGTTGTGTCCGGATCGGGCCTCGTCGAAATCGCCGCATCCGTGTTCACCCACCGGGGTGTTGCGCGTGGATGGATTCGGGTGGTACCGGTACGGTCGAGGAGCCCGTGGGCTTCGGCGGGAGCGTCGTGACCTGCGGTCGTGCTGCCGGGGGCGTGCCTGAGACGCTGGTCATGTCGCCGGGGGCGGATGGCCGAAGCGGAAACTCGCACATATTCTGGTGGCGGGTTTTCCATCTATCGACAGGAGCGGGTCCGTGACGCGCGTCGTCGTCGACGTCATGCTCAAACCAGAGATTCTCGACCCGCAGGGGGAGGCGGTCGTTCGCGCGCTGCCTCGTCTCGGCGCGTCGACCGTCACCGGTGTCCGAATCGGCAAGAGAATCGAACTCGATTTCGCCGACGGCACCGACGAACAAACCATGCGAGATCAGGCGAACACCATCGCGGACGCCCTGCTGGCCAATCCGGTCATCGAGGACTTCACGATCCGGGTGGAGTCCGACGCGGAGCCGGAGCCGGCGCAATGAGCGCGCGGGTCGGGGTGGTGACGTTCCCAGGTTCGCTCGACGACGTCGACGCCGCCCGCGCCATTCGCCTCGCCGGTGCGACACCCGTATCGCTGTGGCACGACGACAGCGCCCTGCGCGGAGTCAACGCGGTCGTGCTCCCCGGGGGCTTCTCCTACGGCGACTATCTGCGGTGCGGGGCGATCGCCCGGTTCTCAGCCGTCATGGAGACCGTCGCCGACGCGGCGTCCGCAGGTCTGCCGGTGCTGGGGATCTGCAACGGCTTCCAGATCCTGTGCGAGTCGCACCTGCTGCCGGGTGCGCTGACTCGTAACCGGCACATGCACTTCCGGAACCGTCCGCAGGCCATGCGGGTCGAGAACGTCGACACCGCGTGGACGGCGGACTTCACCGCCGAGCAGCGCGTCGTCGTTCCCGTCAAGAACGGCGAGGGCTGCTACGTCGCCGACGAGAAGACGCTCGACACGCTGGAGGCGGAGAACCGCGTCGTGTTCCGGTACGTCGACGGCAACCCGAACGGGTCGCAGCGCGACATCGCGGGAGTGACGAACGCGGCGGGCAACGTCGTCGGTCTCATGCCGCACCCCGAGCACGCCGTCGAGGCGCTGACCGGCCCGTCGACGGACGGACTCGGCGTATTCACCTCCGTTCTCGCACACTTGGGAGCAACCACCCGATGAGCACTGTGGACGCTACTGACGTGTTGGACACCGTCGGCCTGGCCACCGCGACCCCCGACGAGGCGCAGCCATACGCCGAACTGGGGCTCCGCGACGACGAGTACGCCAAGATCCGCGCGATCCTCGGTCGCCGACCCACCCGGTCGGAACTCGCGATGTACTCGATCATGTGGAGCGAACACTGCTCGTACAAGTCGAGCCGGGTTCACTTCAGGCACTTCGCGGAGAAGAGCCCGAAGACGGACCGACTGCTCGCCGGGATCGGCGAGAACGCGGGCGTCATCCGCGTGACGGACGAGATCGCCGTCAGTTTCAAGGTCGAATCGCACAACCACCCGAGCTTCGTCGAACCGCACCAGGGCGCCGCGACAGGCATCGGCGGGATCGTCCGCGACATCCTCGCGATGGGCGCCCGCCCGATCGCCGTCATGGATCCGCTGCGTTTCGGCTCCGCGACCCACCCCGACACGAAACGGGTCCTCCCCGGCGTCGTCGGCGGCATCTCCCAGTACGGCAACAGCCTCGGCCTGCCCAACATCGGCGGCGAGATCGTCTTCGACCCGTGCTACCAGGGCAACCCGCTCGTCAACGCGCTGTGCCTCGGCGTGCTCCCCGTGTCGCGGCTGCAGACCATGGCCGCGTCCGGTATCGGCAACGTCGTCGTCCTGCTCGGCGCGAAGACCGGCCGAGACGGCATCGGCGGCGTGTCCGTCCTCGCCTCCGCGACGTTCGAGGAGGGCACCGAGAGCGCCCGCCCGAGCGTCCAGGTCGGCGACCCGTTCACCGAGAAACTGCTCATCGAGTCGTGCCTCGAGATGTACGACGCGAGCCTCGTCACCGGCATCCAAGACCTCGGCGGCGCCGGACTGACGTGCGCCCTCTCCGAGACGGCCGCCGCCGCGAAACTCGGCATGCACGTCGACCTCGAGCGCGTGCCGCTCCGTGAGGCGTCGATGAGCCCGCACGAGGTCCTCGCGAGCGAATCCCAGGAGCGCATGCTCCTCATCGTCGAACCCTCCAAACTGGAGGACGTGTTCGCGGTGGCCGACAAGTGGGGCGTCCTCGCGACAGCGATCGGCGAGGTCACCGAAGCCGGTGACGACGGCGGCCGCCTCGTCGTCGACTGGCACGGCCACACCGTCGTCGACTGCCCGCCGGGCAGCCTCGCCGACGACGGCCCCGTGTACCAGCGGCCCATGCGGGAGCCCGCCGACCGGGACCTCGTCGCCGTCGACCGCGCGGAGACCCTGCCGCGGCCCGGCACCCCCGATGAACTACGGGAGACGCTGCTGGACATGCTCGCGTCGCCGAACCTGTGCGACAAGACGTGGGTCACCGAGCAGTACGACCACTACGTGCGCGGCAACACGGTTCTCGCGCAGCCCGAGGACGCGGGCGTCATCCGCATCGACGAGTCCAGCGGCGTCGGGGTCGCGATCTCGACGGACGGCAACGGCCGGTACGCGAAGCTAGACCCGTACGCGGGCGCGCAGCTCGCGCTCGCCGAGGCGTACCGCAACGTCGGCGTGACCGGCGCGAACCCGATCGCCGTCACCGACTGCCTGAACTTCGGTTCCCCCGAGGACCCCGAGGTCATGTGGCAGTTCGCCGAAGCGGTCCGGGGTCTCGCCGACGGGTGCGCCGAACTCGGCATCCCCGTTACCGGCGGCAATGTCAGTTTCTACAACCAGACCGGCCTCGTCGCGATCCACCCGACGCCGGTCGTCGGCGTCCTCGGTGTCCTCGACGACGTGAACCGCCGCCTGTCGAGTGGTTTCCGCACCGACGGCGACATCGTCATGCTGCTCGGCGACACCCGCGAGGAACTCTCCGGTTCCGAATGGGCGTGGCGCCGCCACGAGCACCTCGGCGGGGTCCCGCCGGTGGTGGACCTCGCGGCCGAGCAGGCGCTCGCCTCGGTGTTGCGCCGTGCCGCCGACGTCGAGCACGTGTCGGCCGCGCACGACCTGTCCGACGGCGGCCTCGCGCAGGCGTTGGCGGAGTCGGTGCTGCGGCACGAGGTCGGCGTCCGGGTTCGTCTCCCGGAGAACATCGACCCGTTCGTGGCGTTGTTCAGCGAGTCGACGGCGCGCGCGATCGTCGCGGTGCGGCGCGGGCACGAGGCCGCGTTCCGGGCGTTGTGCGACGAGAACGGTGTCCCGTGGACGCCGCTCGGCGTAGTCGACTCGAGCGCGAACGGTCTCGACGTGGACGGCCTGTTCGCGGCGTCCGTGGATGAACTCCGCGAGGCGCACACGAGGACACTGCCGGAGCTGTTCGGCTAGAGCGTCCCGGTTTCGAGCCGGGTTCCGATCATCGGGCGGACGTCGACGACGTCCGCCCGTCTCCGTGTGTCGATCCGGTCGGCTGTGCGTTGTCGTCCCCACCCGCTACCGTGACTGTCGACAACCCGTTCCCGATGCGGACACCCCCGTCGTCAGTCGAAAAGGCCATTCACCATGCAGCGCAACGGTTTCGAAGGTTTCGCGAACCCGGTTGAACCGACCGTGGATGAATTGACGGCATGGGCGTACGACCCGGTCGCGGGGCCGCCACAGATCAGTCGGCAGTGGGACCTGCTGCTCGCCGACGATCGCCTCGTCCCGACGATCCTCGGTTTCGCCGCCGATCCGGTGTGCCCGAAGCGGACGTTCGCCCTGCACTGCCTGTATCTGTACGCCGCCGACGCGGTGCGGACCAGGTTCCGGGCCCACCCCCGCAAACTCGTCAAACGGCTCCTCGACGCGGCATGGGACACGGGCGACCCGTGGGTGCGCCTGTGGGTCAGCAACACGAAGGCGCTGTCGGCCGACCCGGACCTGTTCGACTACGCCGAATGGTGCCAAGGCGGCCTGGCCCGCCGCCCCCGCCGTCTCTGAC